>NZ_JAWRXI010000029.1:0-61169 GCF_046535075.1 Brevibacillus sp. SIMBA_040 | reverse complement strand
TAGGCACGCCGCCAGCGTTCGTCCTGAGCCAGGATCAAACTCTCCAATAAAGTTTGTTACTGGTTCAAAGCTGGCAATTCATTTAATGATAGACTCATTAACGCTTTCGCTGTTCAGTTTTCAAAGAGCATTTCGTGTTACTCGGTCGCCCAGAGACGACTTTTTTAATTTACCACATCTCTACTCAGGAAATCAAGTAGTTTTTTTATTTCTTCGCTGCCATTTTTTCTTTTGTGCAGCAGCGACGTTTGTTAATATAGCATGGATCAAAACAAGAAGTCAACAGTATTTAAAAATTTTTACCCCAACAATATAAAACAAATTTCTTCATCCCCATTTTGACGGTCTGAACAAGCTACTTCCTGGATCAAGGACCGTTGCACCATTTTATCTACAATCAACGGAACCTCAATCTCAGCGTCCTGAATGAGCGGGTGATTCATCAGCTCTTGCAAGCTCCATGTACCGCTCCTTTTCTCCATCACTTCTATCAGAAATCTGACCGAATTCTTCATATGAGAAATAATCCAGAATTCCATGGCGAGCAATAGAAGCTCAATCCGCTTCTCCAGCGCCTCGGCATTAAAAGATAGCTCCTCATACAGCTTGTATACAGAGTAATCCAGCTGCTTGACCTGCGACCAGATCGCAGCCTGCGGGTTTTCTCCGGCTTCATACACGATGAGTCGTGCCCACGAATCGAGCGATTGAATAGAAGAGTGATAGGCATCCAAAGCCATACCTTGCTGGAGCCGCTCTTTTGTTTCATGAAAAAAGCGAAGCAAACGTGAATACTCACGGCAGATGTTTTTCTTCTGGAGAAATTCAGGCAAACGACTGAGCCTTTGCTTCATTTGTTTCATATACCCGTCTTTGTCCCACAAAATCTCCGCTTTGGCCAGCATCATTACAAGCCGCTCATCTAAACCGTTTACTACTCCCTTTTCCAACTGCCAGCTGCTGATTTGTTGTTCGACAATTACTTGCTTTTTTATCCGCATGCGTCTAATTGTAGTATCTACATGCGAATGATTGACAACAACTATATAGAAGGTTCCCTCACGGAATGGGACAAGCATATCCGAATCAGGCAAAATCAGCACCGCTTGCACATCCATACGCTTTTGGAGCAATTCAAGATAGGTTTGCTGATTGTCATCTGGCCTACTATTCATGCCTTATTTCCTCCCTGCCCCTGGGTTGAACTTATGGATTCTACACGCCTTGCCCGTTTCCTGCTTGTCAACAGACAAATCCTATTGTGTGATATACTGTAGGATAGGAGGAATGATGATGAAAAATACTGAGCGCCTGAGCAAGATCAAACGCATGCGAACTTGGGGCAACTGGAGCATGGTAATCGGCATTTTGCTGATGTATACAGGTTACGCTTTCTTTGCAGGATATCTGGACTTTATTCCTTTTCTCGGCAGCCTGTTAAAAGGGTCTTACATCTTTATGACCTTGCTACTGATTATCGGCTTCATCCTGACCATGGGAAGCACAGTCATGTTCATGATTTCCGGGATGGTTTCCACATCGGCTCCGCAGGTGCAATGCCCTTCGTGCCAAAAGGTAACGAAGATGCTCGGAAAAGAGGATGCCTGTATGTTTTGCGGACAACCATTACGCCTTGAGGACGGACAACCTCAACAAAACCAGACATAATATGTATCTTTTTCAATTGCCATTCATACGTAAAAAGCCACCTGCGCACTCCCTTCACCAGGGCGAGCAGGTGGCTTTCTTCTATCTAGCCAACTTGTTATGAGGATTTTTGAGTCGATTTTTCTGACGTAAAGCCTTCCTCAATGGCTTGCCAGATTTCAGGAACTTCAAAGCCGCGGCGCCAGGAGGCTACTCCAGCCAAGTCATACTTGTTCACGATATCGATACGCTTTTGCATGGAGCTTACGTCCTCAAGCCACATTTTATAGACATTCCCGTCCTTCGGGTCTTTATATTCTACATAGTTTTGGCCTGATGCCTCATCCAGCTTCGGAGTCAGCTTGCGTTCCTTGATCCATTCTTGCGCCCTCGTCATGGACAATGCTTTTGAGCTGACCTTGATCTTTCCATCAGCCTGCTTCGCCTCTGTCCACAACCGTGTATAGAACGGCACACCGAGGAGCAGCTTTTCATGCGGTACTTCCTCCAGTACACCCTGCAGGCCGCTTTCCACCCACGGAAGAGACGCGACAGAGCCTGCTTTTGGACTCGCTGCCCAATGCTCGTCATACGTCATGACTGCCATGTAGTCGACTACCTGAGCAAGCGCCTTGCGATCGAGGAACATCGACCACGTTTTGGCGGTTGACTTGATCGTTACATCAATTGAAACGGTCAGCCCTTGTTGGTGCAAATAAGGAGTCATTTCCCGAACGAACTGAACCAGCTTCTCCTTTTCCTCCAGATACACGTTTTCGAAGTCAATATTGATGCCGTCAAGATCGTACATATGAGCATAGTGAATAATTTGGGCGATTACTTTATCCCGTTTGTCAAAACTGCTCAGCACCGATTTTGTCCAATCGGGATTAAATCCGTTGGTAACCAGACCCCATACCTTGTAGCCTCTTTGGTGTGCCCATTTCACGTAGGCAGGGTCAGCTTTATTGAGGAGTGTTCCTTCTGCGTCCTTCATTTCAAACCAGGTAGGTGATACGACATTCACACCAGGCATGGCACCAATTGCTGCAATGTTCGGATTTCGATTTACAACGTGCTCCCACGTCAGATTTATCTTTTTCCCGTCAGGCTTCCAAACGGTATACGGCTGGGAATCCTGCGGGTGGTCAAGAGCGACTTTTCGAACGTTAGTGAATTCAACACTCTTTACCGGCAAAAAGCCAGCAATTCCGGATGCTGTCAGAACATGATAGTAATCTTCTTCTTTTCCGAGTATATCGACATCTTCCCCTGCTCCTACCTCAGCGACAATCGGCGTTCGATGCGAAGCACCTACACGAACCTTTTGCTTCTCTTCATCTGAGATCACACTTGCCTGCTGAATCTCGTAGCCTTCCTTTTCCACGAGCAAGACTTCTGTGTCTTCTATCCGCTTAAACGAGTAGGCATACAGCTTTTCCAAAGGATCTAGCGGGACATAGCGAGTTCCGTTGACTTCCTTGACAGGAACCTGCAGATTCACTGGCTGCTTGTTGAGGTGGGCGACAACTTCGCCGCTTTCCATGCGCAGCACCTTATCCTTTGTCGTTACGATGACTGATTTAGTAGGCTCATCCCAAAAAATCGCTGGGTCAATCCGCTCCTTCAAAAACTCAAATGGCAAGAGAATCTGGTCCGATTCAAGCAAATAGGACGCCTTGGTCCTCGAGCCTTCATATACGATCACATTATGGTCTCCATCATACGGCTGTACATGCTCCGTTGACGCACGCAACACAAAAAACCAGTAGATCCCGCCAAAAACAGCGACAAAAAGGAAAATTAGCAAAAAGAAAAGCCGCGCCGCCCGTCTCCTTCTTCGCCTTGGACGAGGAGCCATCCCTACTGCCAAGCTCATGGACGCGACCTCCCATCAAAGAAATAATTCCGATCATATCTAGCGTTCAATGAATTCACAACCTTTTACATTCTGGCAAAACTCGAATAAGCCTCAATGCTTATAGAAACCTATACCTAGAAGAAAGACGTGCGAAAATCCAAAACGTTACACATACCGACACAAAAACACCTCCCGCAGCAACTGGGTATCCGGTTGTTGCAGAAGGTGTTTTCTCGAAAAGCATTGCTTAGTGGGGATTCTTTTGACAGGACTCACAGATACCGTACACTTCCATGCGATGACCCGTCACGCGAAAGCCGATATCTTTTGAAGCCGATTCTTCCGCATCCCGCAAATAAGGGAAGTGGAAATCTCGAATCGCGCCACAGCTTGAGCAGATCGCGTGATAATGATCTTCTTCAACATTGGCATCAAATCGACTGGACGCATCCCCGTAGGTGAGCTCCGTAACCAATCCTGCATCTTTAAAAACCCGCAGATTATTATAGATCGTAGCAACACTCATATTGGGGAATTTGCCTTCGAGAGCTTTGTATATTTCGTCAGCCGTCGGGTGAGTCATCGTCTCCAGCAAATACGTTAAAATTGCATGGCGCTGAGGTGTCATCCGAACCCCGGTGTTCTTGAGGATTTCAACAGCCTTTTCTACACGCTGTGCCATATTGTTACACCCCACAGTCTTTCGCAAGACAAAAGAATAGTTCACTTCTTTGTCATTGATTAGAATTACTTTAAATAAGTGTACGTCTAGTCAGCGAAAACTGTCAATATGCATTACACGTAATTTGAAGATGAAGAAGGTGGAAATCAGGATTTCGCCTTTGTCGTTTTCTTAGCAGCAGGCTTCGCTTTCGTCTTTTTCGCCTCGGCGGCAGCAAATTTGCACATGGATTGCAGCGTGCATTGTCCACACTGTGGATTGCGTGCCGAGCATACCCGTCGTCCGTGCCAGATCAACCAATGATGGGCATCCGACCATTTTTCACGCGGAATCCGTTTCATCAGCTGGCGCTCTACTTCATCGACATTGTCACTCTTGGCTAGCCCCAGACGATTGCCTACACGAAACACATGCGTATCGACGGCAATAGCCGGAACTCCGTACGCATTGGACAGCACGACATTGGCTGTTTTTCGACCAACACCAGGCAACGCTTCAAGCTCAGCATGCGTTTGCGGAACTTCACCATTGTACTTTTCGTACAAGATTCTACAGGTCTCCAGGATGTTCTTGCTCTTATTCTTATACAATCCGAGCCCTTTTATATGCTCTTCCATTTCTTCCTGTGTCAAATGAAGATAATGCTCAGGCTGGTTCAATTGCTTGAACATCGGCTCGGTTATCTCATTCACCCGTTTATCCGTGCATTGTGCCGAAAGAATCGTAGCGATCAATAGCTCAAACGGGGTCGTATAGTTTAATTCACAATGCGCGTCTGGATATAGCTCGTGCAGCTCATCCAAAATTTCCGCGACGGGTACTTTGCGTTGTGCCATAGATATGTCCCCCTTTTCCCTACATTATACCGATCTGCGTCAACTCGGCAATTGGCAGGAAGTTCGCTTGGCATGGAGGACGTCGCATGAGGTACAATGGGCTTGGAAGAATTTTACGGGAGGGGATTCGAATGAAGGTATTCCTGACTGGTGCCAGTGGATTTGTAGGAAAGGGCATGGTGGCTCGGCTGCAAGCAAGTGGGAACCATACCGTTTGCTTGACGAGACCGGGTTCTACGGGAAAGCACGGTTTAGACAAAAATAGCCCGCTTATCACGGAAGCAAGTGGCGATCTGCTTGATCCACATTCACTTGCTCAGGCGATGGAGGGCTGTGATGCCATTATTCATCTGGTCGGAATCATTCGGGAGCAGCCTGGAAAAGGCGTTACGTTTCAACGAATTCATGTCAAGGGCACCCGAAACGTTCTCGAAGCCGCCAAAAAAGCTGGGGTTAGCCGTTTTATCCATATGAGTGCTCTTGGTTCCCGCGAAAATGCAACCAGTGCCTATCATCGTACCAAATACGAGGCAGAACAGCTCGTACAAGCTAGTGGAATACCTTACGTCATTTTCCGCCCGTCCGTCATTTTTGGACCAGGGGATGAATTCGTGAATATGCTGGCTGATCTGGTACGCCTGCCCGTCACCCCTGTAATTGGAAACGGATCTTATCCCTTGCAGCCCGTTGCCCGGGAAACGGTAGCAGATGTGTTCGTCCAGGCGCTGACCCTGCCCGCATCTACCAATCAAATTTATGAGACGGGTGGACCCGCCCCTCTCACGTATGGACAAATTCTGGATGCTATCGGAGAGGCGATTGGGAAAAAGAGCGTTCGCAAGGTTCATATTCCACTCGGACTAATGAAGCCCTTAGTAAACCTCATGGAAGGCTTCTCTTTTTTCCCGATCACGAATACGCAGCTGACCATGCTGCTTGAAGGAAACGCCTGCAATGATGGAAAGCTCCTGTATGATACATTCCCGACGACAAAGATTTCTTTTCAAGAAGGAATTGCTACCTACTTGCGCTAGGCTCTCTTTTGACGAAGCCGTTGTCTGATGGCCATAAATGCCAAGCTGATCACCATCCCGAGAGCAAGCGTCAACGGAAGGCTTTGCCACCATGCAAACGAAGAATCGCTTATTTGGCCAAACACTACCTCATTTTGCAGGTATTCCACGGAATCATAGGCAAAGACTACGTCCGGCACATACAGCCAGGTAAGCAGCACACCGCTGACGACGGGCAAAACCAAATAATACAGGACGTTAAGCAATGCAGAATATACAAATGCGAGAGCGAGCTTTTTCACTTTTTACTCCTTTCGTTCCTGCTCATTTGAGAAAAAGCCCCTGAGATATACAGGGGCTCTTCGCTAATGCCTAGGATTCGTGCAATGTTTTTTCTACAGCATCCAACTGCTTGTTAACGTGACGCGCTACCACAAACAAGTAATCAGATAAGCGGTTGAGGTATTTGATGACTGTCTTGTTTACCTGCTCCTGTGTCGCTACGTGAACGGCTTTTCGCTCCGCTCTTCTGACTACTGTCCGAGCCACGTGAAAAGCAGCAGCAGCAGGATGACCTCCAGGCAAAATAAAATTGGTCAACTGAGGCAATCCGGCATCCAGCAGATCAATCTGTTCTTCGAGGAACGTAACGTCCTCTTCCCCAAGTGGCCAGCCAACTTTTTTGCCTTCTGGTGTAGCCAGCTCTGCTCCTACATGGAAAAGCTTTGTTTGTATGAGATGAAAGACTTCATTCAGTTCCTTCCACTCGTCTGTTTGTGGCAACAGGGATAAGGCGAGCCCGATTTGCGAATTCGCTTCATCACACGTACCATATGCTTCTACACGATCTGCGAACTTCGGTACACGAACACCTGCAACAAGTGACGTTTCGCCTTTGTCTCCTGACTTCGTGTAAATTTTCATCCATATACCCCTCCATCATTTCGGGATTCCTGTGGAAAGCGACAACTACAAAGCTTCTGCGACTACGATCAATTCGGAACTGCTGGCATCAAACGGAGTCTTGGCAAACGAGCCATAACGCTGTGTGACCTTGAAGCCGTTTAGACGCAGCAGATGATGCAGCTCTGCTGGAAAAATGTAGCGCAAATTAAACCGCCCTGTCACTCGCTCGGTCACGAGCCCTTGTGCATTTGTGCGTTCGTAGGTCCGGGTCACTTCAGACAATTGTTGAAAGTGATCATAGCGTGTATAATCCCACATCGCTACTTCCTCTCCCGAAGGCAGTCTGTAGGTTCCTCGCAGCGACATTTTCTCATTTTCTTCATAAAAATGATTGATCTTTGGCACAAACACGTTCAGCACGAACTTGCCGCCCGGTGCCAAATGCTTGCGTATACATGTCAGAGCTTTCATCTGCTCGGAAATGTGCAGCAGGTGGAGAAACGAGCGAAACGGAATCATGATGAGTGAAAAAGTTTCACCTAAATTAAAGCTGCGCATATCTCCTTGCAGCAGCTTCAAGCCTGTCGTGACTCCTTGCTCCTTTGCCTTTTCCTCTGCTCTGGCAAGCATTTCTGTAGAAAGGTCGAGGCCCGTAGTATCGATTCCTTCCTGTGCCAGAGGAATAGTAATTCGTCCGGTTCCACAGCCGAGCTCAAGCACCTTGCCACCTGCCTTGCGTGCCTGCTCCATGTAAAAATCGACGTCACCGGTTACGCCCAGCTGCGTCAAATCGTAATAATCAGCCCATTGATACATATTGCCCATACGGTCCTCCTATGCTTGCAGTTCGGTTGATTGGAGGTACGCCATTACAAGCTTCGCTGTATTGTCGAGTGCTTCTGTGTGCGTCCGTTCGTGGGAATGAGAAGCGTCTACACCCGGACCGATCAAGCCGTGAACAATGTCATAGCCAGCTCGAAGCGCCGCACTCGCATCTGATCCGTAAAATGGATATATATCTACCTGATAATTCAACCCATTTGCTTCCGCCAGCTTGGTCAAATGTGTACGCAATCCATAGTGATAAGGTCCCGAGGAATCCTTGGCACAAATGGATACGCAGTATTCGTCTGTCGTCTGACCGTCACCAATTGCTCCCATGTCGACTGCCAAATACTCAATGACGTTTGCCGGAATGCTGGAATTGCCGCCGTAACCGATTTCTTCATTATTGCTGATAAAGAAATACGTTGTGTAAGGCAGCTTCTCGCCTGTTTCACGCAATGATTTCAGCACGCCCAATAAAATTGCTACACTCGCCTTGTCATCGATGTGGCGAGATTTGATGAATCCACTTTCCGTTACCGTCACACGCGGATCGAATGAAACAAAATCGCCAACAGAAATGCCAAGCGCCTGTACTTCCTGCTTGCTGGTCACTTTTTCATCGAGACGAACTTCCATGTTTGCATCTGTCCGTTCGGCTTTTCCTGCTTCCCGTCCGTACACATGCACGGAAGCCTTTGTAGACAGGATGGTGCCAGTCACCAAGCGACCGCTGGCAGTTTCAATTACGCAGTGCTCACCCTCTACTGCATTGAATTCGAAACCACCGATCAAGGTCAGCTTCAGTCTACCGTTGCCTTTGATTTCCTTGACCATGGCACCCAAAGTATCGACGTGCGCTGTAAGCAAACGCGCTTTTTCTTCGTTTGCGCCTGGTACAGTGGCAATAATCGCTCCTTTGTTGGTGCGTTTGAATTCAACCCCCAGCTTTTCCAGCTCCCCTGCGACCCACGCCATAACTTTTGCAGTGTGACCAGAAGGACTTGCAATATTGGCTAATTGGCAAAAGGATTCGACTACATACTGTGTTGACACACTCATCTTCCGTTCCTCCATTCGCAGCTGCGACAATTGAATTTTATTTTTGCAACTCTTCTTGTATGAATTGGAGCACTTCTTGTACGTGTCCCTTTACCTTTACTTTCGACCATACCTTTGCAATATTGCCTTCTTTATCAATAACAAACGTAGAGCGCTCGACTCCCATATACTCCCGTCCGTACATTTTTTTCAACACCCATACCCCGTACGCTTCCGCCACTTCATGATCAGGGTCTGCCAAAAGCGTGAATGGCAGCTCATGCTTGGCAATGAACTTGTCATGCGACTTCACCGTATCTGGGCTAATCCCCAGCACAACCGTATCTAGCTCGGAAAACTTAGGGTGGAAATCACGAAAATCGCATGCTTCCGTCGTGCAACCCGGCGTCATATCCTTTGGATAAAAATAAAGAACAACATTTTTTCCGTGAAACTGGGAAAGTGAGATCGTTTGATTGTCGCTTGCCTGCAACGTAAAAGGAGGCGCGGCCTGTCCGATCGCGGTCATGCTATCCCTTCTTTCTACTTTTGACCTGGAATTTACTTGTCCCATTTTACCACAAGCTGACAGTCACTTCATCTGTATACACGTTGCGCTTTCGACCAGAAAACGCTAGAATTAATTAAGAAAAATTAAGAAAACCTGTATTGAGGCTTCTCGTGGGGAGCGACCGCGTTTTAGCGGAAGGTTATTCTTGCTAAATCAGGATGCGTGTTCATGAAGTTTAGACTTTCTGATTTAGTAAGACAACCTTTATCGAGTCAACCATATAAAGGAATGACCTCGATTTAGTCAGGTTGTTGTACGTCTCGGAACGTTTAAGCTATGTAGCACTCACACTGCGAAGTACTTAAATATTCTACACAAAAATTTGGCCTAGTCAGTTGGATGGTGAGAAATGCATGAAAGAGTTTTTTGAAGTAACGGACCCGGAAGCCTTAAAATCCCTTGCTATAGCCGAACGTGTTAAAATTTTGGAACTTTTCGAGGATCTGGAGCCACGGACAGCCAAACAAATCGCTACAGAATTGGGCGAAAACGCAGCTCGCCTTCACTACCATGTGAAAGAGCTCGTGCGCGTTGGCTTGTTGGAACAGGTAGATACTCGTGTAAAAGGTTCCATTGTTGAGAAATACTACGAGCCGGTTGCCAAGGTGATTCAGGTAAAGCTTCAACTCATGATTGAAGAAAATGCACAGCAATTGAGCGACGTGATGTTTACTCCATTCCGCACGACGGAAAAGGATCTCATGCGCACACTAAACCGTTTTGTTGCCAGTGATCGGGATGTTCGTAAAGAGTACAAGCATACCTTCGCGTTCAATTTGACTGAATTTTATTTAAGTCAAGAAGAGCGCAATCAATTGGTTGACGACATTAGTGAACTGCTTCACAAGTACAAAGGCTTTAAAAATGAAGATGGACGTCGCAAATTCAAGTTTTTCGATGTTCTTTTTCCATTAACTCCTGCAGATCCGACAGATGATCCAGAAGAACCGTTTGACGATTCAGATGAATAATCAAGTCAGCTGAGAAAACCATCTATGAACGATGGTATTCTTTCGCAGCCTTGAATGCAAAAGGGTGCATCCAGCGATTCTTTCGCCAGACGCACCCTTTTCTTTATCTTTCTGAATTAATAAGCGCGACCAAACCAGACAGTATGCTGCGATTCTTTGCCACAGCAAATGCAGTTTTGTTTCATAACTGGTGGCTCAAATGGAATGTTGCGCGAAGTAAACTTGGTTTCTTCCTTCACTTTGGACTCGCATTGATCATCCCCGCACCAGCCTGCCAGCACCCAGCCGCTCGTCGTATTTTCACTCTCGCTCTTGGCAATGTGAGTTGACAATTGCTCCAGCGTCTCGATGCCCAGATGAGAGTTCTGCTCGCGAAACTCCAGCGCTTTTTGGAACATGTTTTGCTGGATCTCTTCCAGTAGCGCGGCCACTGTCTGCGCGATGCCCTCCAGAGATACCGTTACTTTCTCTCCCGTATCGCGGCGGGCAAGAATGACCTGACCGTTGTCTACATCACGTGGTCCGAGCTCCAGACGCAAAGGCACTCCGCGCATTTCCCACTCGTTGAATTTCCAGCCTGGCGTCTCTTCCCGCAGATCGGCACGCACACGCACGCCTGCCGCTTTTATTTCGTCAAAGAGTGGATCGAACGCCTCCATCACCTTTTCGCGCAGCTTCATTGGACCGACCGGAATCATAATGACTTGCGTAGGCGCCATGCGCGGTGGTAAAGCCAGACCGCGATCATCCCCGTGCACCATGATCATGGAACCAATCAGACGTGTCGATGTTCCCCATGAGGTAGTGTGAACGTATTTGAATTGGTTGTCACGATCCAGGAACTTGATTTCAAAGCCACGTGCAAATTTATCCCCCAAATAGTGTGAGGTCCCTGCCTGCACAGCTTTTCCGTCCTTCATCATCGCTTCGATGGAATACGTATCTACGGCTCCTGCGAAGCGTTCACTTGGCGTTTTTTGTCCCTTCCAAACCGGAATCGCCAGCTCCTGCTCGACGACCTCGCGGTAAATCTCCAGCATTTGCATCGTTTCCTGACGCGCTTCTTCTTCTGTGGCGTGTGCGGTATGACCTTCCTGCCAGAGGAACTCGGATGTACGGAGGAAAGGCATCGTGCGCTTTTCCCAACGAAACACATTCGCCCACTGATTAATGAGTACTGGCAGGTCACGGTAGCTTTGAATCCACTGGCTGTACATATGACCAATAATCGTTTCCGAGGTAGGGCGCAGTGCGAGCTTTTCCTCAAGCGGTTCCCCGCCAGCCTCCGTCACCCACGGCAGCTCTGGGTTGAAGCCCTCTATGTGTTCTTTTTCTTTCTGGAAAAAAGACTCTGGAATGAGCATTGGGAAATAAGCATTCCTGTGGCCCGTCTCCTTGAAGCGCTTGTTCATCGCCTCCTGGATTCTCTCCCATAGCTCAAACCCGTCCGGCTTGAAAACGATACAGCCGCGCACTGGCGTATAATCCATCAAATCGGCTTTCTTGATCGCGTCGATGTACCAGCGTGAGAAGTCTTCCGCTTGTGGCGTAATTTCTTTTACAAATGCTTTTTCTTCTTTCATCGTCTACGCTCCTTCTCGGACTTTTTGAACTGCTCCCTAATCTTGTTCAAAAAGGAGGACAAACAGAGCAGAGAAGTGCAAGGCGCAGCAGACCCGAGCAGCGGAACGTAGGTTAGTCTACGTGAGCAGCGGAGGGGCAATGCAACGCAGCAATTCGACAGCTATGTTTCCCGGACTTTTTGAACCTCCTTAAAAAATGCAAAAAATCCCCCATCCCAATATAGGGACGGAGGATCAAACATCCGCGGTACCACCCTGATTGATTGAAGCGTCTAGCGCTCAACCCACTCAAAAGTCCCGATAACGGCGGGGCATCCGGCATGGCTCTTCGCCAGCGGCTTGAGGATGGGGTGCAGGTATGCCTGTGTATCAACCTTCCAGACTAGGGCTGACTCTCTGTGACCAGGGGATAGCTGCGGGTCCTTTCATTGCCTTTGTGTGTTCGCAAGCTTTCTTTAACATAATATGTTAACAAGTTCCGCTGCTCTTGTCAATTTGTGGTATAGGCACTCACGGACAAAAAATGAATGGCTTTTGCCTAGAGTCCCTAATGAGTCAAATGCTCGCGCAAGCATTTCAGCTTTTCCCAATGAAAGGCAGCATTCGGTTCGTGGCCGAAATATCGGTAGACCCGGATCTGCTTTTTCCTTGTTTGCAAATGATTGTAGGCGGCAAACACCGTGGACGGAGGCGTGATCTCATCGACCAAGCCAATCGAGACCAGCACCGGACATGTAACCAAGGGAGCCAAGTTCATTACGTCATAGTAAGAGAGCGTATCCATTGCTTTATCCTCGATCCCGCGTGCACTGTTGCGGCGAAAAAACTCGTTGAGCTCCAGATACGGACCGGCAAGCGCCATGTCGATCGATCGCCGGAAATGACTCAGATACGGGTATTCCGCCACCACGATGCGCGGAATAGCGGAAAAGGCCGCAGCGACCAGACTCAGGGCCCCTCCCTGGCTCCCCCCTGTCACCCCGATGCGAGAAGCATCCACTTCTTCGCGCTCTGCCAGCACGTCGAGAGCTCGCACCGCGTCCATGTATACCCCGCGATAATAATACGTCTCTTTGGATAATATGCCCTTGGTCATCCAACCAGCCGAGTTCCCGTGTGGGGCTACACTATTGTCCTCACTCAACTGTTGACCGCGCACCAGCATGCCAAATGTGGCATAGCCGTGCAAGGCCCAGTTGACCACGTCATGGATTTGTCCGTCATGACTCCAATTGTAGCCGTGGTACATAACCAGCCCCGGATGCTGTCCCGCTCGGTCAGGCACCGCGTAGTACCCGCGAATTCGCGCATGCCCAAAACCGGCAAAGCTGAGCTCGTACAGCCGAACACCATCTGCCGGATACTCCATGGCTGTGAGCTGCGGATCGCTCGGCACCTGTGCCAGCATCTGCTTGCTCTCCTCCCAAAAGGCGGGAAAGTCGTCGCGCCTGGTCAGCGCTGGTCTGTATTCCCGCAATTGGTCCAAAGGCATATCATACGGCTGTCCCATCTGTTTTCCTCCCCATTTCGGCAGCAGCGATCAGTACATGATCATGCCGCCTGTCACGTTTATCGCCTGTCCGGTCATATAACGAGCAGCAGGCGAGCTCAGGAAATAAAATACTTCCGCTACTTCCTCGGGAGAACCGAGACGACCCAGCGGCGATTTTTCCCGCCAGGCTTCTAGAGATTCGGCAGAAAGCGTCTTGGCCATTTCAGTCATGATGATTCCTGGACAGACGCTGTTGACGTGAATGTTGTGGGGACCGAGCGCCATTGCCATCGTCTTGGTCAATTCAATGACGGCTGCCTTGCTCGCGCAGTAGGCGGACTCGTCCGCTCCTCCCCATTTTCCGCCCATCGAGGCCATATTCAAAATGCAGCCGCGCTCCCTTTCGATCATGCGCCGGACGATGGGCTGCGATACCAGGTAAATGGACTTGACGTTTACATTGAAAATCAAATCAAAATCTTCTTCTGTCGTCTCCAGAAACCCTTTTCTTCGCTGTACCCCGGCATTATTCACCAGCACATCGACAAAGCCGTATTCCGCAAAAACACGTTCCATCACATCGTCTACCGCAGCTTTGTCCGTTACGTCGCAAGCAAAATAGCTGCCGCCTGCGGTCACCTCCGCCGCTTCCCGGCTCGGTTCTTCTGCTATATCCAGGATGACGATACGGTCCCCCGTCTGCCGAAATCTGTGGGCAATCGCCATACCGATCCCTCTGTTCGCACCAGTAATCAAAACAACGCGTCCCTCTTCGGTCATCCAAGCCCCTCCCATCCCGCTTAGCCCCTCTTCAAATCCACTCCGGCATGAAATGCGGGAACAAGCTTTTCCAGCAATTTGATCAGTGCAGTCAAGTCATTAAGATCAACCACTTCTACAGGCGCATGTGTATAGCGGGTAGGAAAAGCGAGATCGATCATCGGAATCCCGGCGTTCTCCAACTGGCTGAACGACGCATCCGTCAGTCCGCCCATGAATGTCGAGTATTGGAGAGACACATCCTGTGCGTCCGCCACTTTTTTCACAAAGCTCACGAGCTTCGTATTAGGAATCAGCCCCCCTAGGGTTCCTCGGCCATGGAAGCTGTACAAATTCAGGCACGGCCCTTCTCCCAGGCGGATATCGGCGGTTCCCTTCAGATCAGGTGTATCGGCGGCTACGACCAGGTCCAATGTGATCGAAGCATCGGGATTGACCGCCCTTACCGCCGGAATCACGCCGCGTAAATTAAACTCCTCCTGGACGGAAAAGACAATGACCACTTCGCATGGGAGCGACTTACCAACAAGCCGGTCGATCAGCTCGAGCAGAATCAGGCACCCCGCCCTGTTATCAATCGCATTGCTGAAGGCAAGAGAGTGGCGGCGGAAAAATTGTCTGGCGTAGACAACTGGCATTCCGACAAACACACCGGCTTCCAGCGCTTCACTCTTGCTGCGAAAGCCAAAATCAAGGTAGGCTTCCTGCACCTGGGGCAGCTTGAATTTCTCCTCCGGCTTCGTCAGATGGTGCGATTTCGTACCGATGATGCCCATTATTCTGCCTTCTGGGGTTTCTGCGATCACGCTTTGTCCCAGCATGCTTTTCTCCGGAATGCCTCCCAGGCGCTCTACGCGGATAAATCCGTCCTCTTCGATTTTTTTGATGATGAATCCGACTTCATCCATATGGGCAAATACCATCACCTTGAAGGGGTTCGGCTCATCTATTTTATTGACCTGAACAATGACATTCCCGAGATTGTCCACGCTGACCTCATGCAAGCCTTTCGGCAATTCGCTTTGCACCTTGCGAATCATCGCATCCTCGTAACCGGCTGGCGAAACGACCTGTGTCAATCCTTGCAGCCGCTGGGCTATGTGCGTCAAATAGTCTGATGTCATCTGTCACCGCTCCCACTTTTGAAAATCGAACACAGAGCAAAAACGGCAAAACTTCCCGCTTTCACTCTGCGTCGTTTTTTACGAATACACAATCTGGCTTCTAAACGCTTTTACCTTATCCATAAAGGATTTGACCCGCTCCGGATCGACGTGATTTTCAAATTTTCCGTCATGCTTGAACGTCGTTCCCACCACTGCCCCATCCGCAATCGATAGCTGCTGCTCCAGATTCTCCATCCTCATCCCGGTATTGGCCAAAACGACTGTATCAGGAACTGTATCCTTGACACGCTTCAGGATAGCGGAGTCTGTCTCCGCTCCCGCTGTCAGTCCCGAAACGCACAATGCATCCGGCCGATTGTTGAAGACCGTCGACTTGGCGATGCTCTCGATCTCGCGGTCAGCCATGTATGTTGCCGCTTCCGGCACGATGTTGAACAGCAGCTTGACATCCTTGGCACCGATGCGATGCTGGTGGCGGATCGTCTCTCCGACATTTGTATTCCACATGCCGAAATCACTCGCATACACGCCTGTAAAAATTTCCCTGACGAATTTGGCACCTGTCGCGGCAGCCAGATCGAGCGATTTTTTGGCATCCCACAGGACGTTCACACCGAACGGAATCTGGATATCCGACATCAGCTCCCCGATAATCCGGGCCATGGCGGCGACTGTCTCCGTTTTGACATCTGTCAGGTATGGCAGACTGAACTCATTGGAAAACAACACAGCATCTACGCCGCCGGACTGCAACGCTAGGAAATCCTTGCGAGCCATTTCAATGACGTACTCCATCCCTTTTTCCTGATCAAAATAAGGATCACCCGGCAGCGGTAAAAAGTGGCACATGGCAATAATGGCTTTCTCAGTCCCGATCACTTCTTTTAACCAAGTCATCTTTTGACCCTCCTAGTCCTTTGATATGGATGACAACGCATCCATACTGCCTTTGGTCTGTTCGTAAATCTCACGGTATAAGCGATAATACTTTTCATAGATTTCCGCGTCTTTGGACTGCGGCAGGATCACTTCTGTATATTCCACCCACGATTCAATCTCTTCCAGCCTGTCGTACCAGCCCAGTCCAAGCGCTGCCAGAAAAGCATCTCCGTATGCCGCTCCATAGGTCACTTTGGGGATGTACTGCCCCTCACAGCAAATGCTGCTGACCGCCTGGAGCCAGAGCCGGTTTTTCGTACCGCCTCCGATCGCCACCAGCTTGCTCGGCGGAAATCCCGCAAGTCTCATTTCTTCGATGTTGTGGCGGATCGAATAGCCGATCCCTTCCAGAATCGCCCGGTACAAATCTCCAGTCGTATGCTTCAGGGTCAGGCCGAACCAAGTGCCGCGGGCTTGCAGATGATGAATCGGTGTGCGCTCGCCGCTGAAATACGGCAGCATGATCAGTCCGTTTGCACCTGGTTTACTTTGTTCCGCCAAACGCGTCAAGCGAGTATACCCTTCATCCCTGGATTCTCCCGGCTGGAGCCATTGATCGACGAACCATCTGGTGATGGAGCCCGCAGTCGATGTCCCACCCGTGAGCGTATGAAGATTCGGTACTGCGTGTACAGAGGGCCAGAATTTTTCGGTCTGGGTCTGCGCCGCAATCACCTGGATGAAAAATGTTGAGCTACCGTACATGATCATCATGTCGCCCTCGTTTACCGCACCCACGCTGATTGACTCCGACATTGCGTCCGCAGTCCCCGCGATCACCTTGGTTCCCGCCGACAGTCCTGTCGCTTCTGCGGCCTCCGGCGTCACGCAGCCGACTATTTCGTGACTCCACACAATTCGCGGCAGCTTTTCCCGCTCGGTTACATAGGCGCAGCGCTCATCATCCCAGTCGAGCTTTTGCAAGTCGAACAAAGGCGAGAAGGCACATGCCGTGTAGGCATCGATCACACGTTCTTTGGTCAGCTTATACACCAGATAGCCATTGCCAGAGAGAAAGCAGGCGGTTTGGTCGTACACGCTGGGCTCCTGGTTGCGAATCCAGAGGATTTTGGCTCCGGCGGATTGCGAGGACAAATAGTGGCCCCCTTTTCGCAATATCTCGGCCGGGCCGATTTTTTGATTCAGCTCGTCAATTTCTTTGCTTGCTCGCGTGTCGATCCCGTAGAGAATCGCTTTGCGCAGCGCGTTGCCGTTATGATCAATCGGTACCACAGCAGGACCGATTGTGCTGATTCCGACAGCTTCGATCAGAGAAGCGTGAAAACCGGCGCTCTTTTGTCCCTCGACAATCAACGCTTTGGACAAGGCTTTCACTGCGTGCCACCACGTCTTTTCAGCGTCGTGTTCTGCCCAGCCGTGCTGCGGAATCTCCAGGGAGTGGGGCAAAGACTGGTAAGCGACACTGCGACCTTCCCTGTCAACCAGAACGCCTTTGGACTCATAGGTTCCAATATCAATTCCCATTACGTAAGACATCTTGACCACCTGCCGTATCCACAAGGTTTAACTGGTAAGCGAGAGAATTTTACCTGTATCGGCTGACTCGCGAATGGCTGCGATGGCCTTGATCACTTCCAGGTTTTCATGATGCGGCACGCGCGCTGGCTGCTCTCCTGCTTCCACGCAAGACAAAAAGTATTGAAGCTGTCTCGCGTAAGGATCATGCTGCTCGAGCTTGCAGATGACGGGCTGTCGATTTTTCTGGTAGAGACGCAGCTCTGAGGTGGAAGCATCCCGTTCCCCGATGTTGTAGCCTGCCCTGTAGGTAAACTCTACGGTCCCTTTTGTCCCGGCCGCTTTGAAAAACATGGTGAATGGATATCCGTCGGACATCGTAAACGCCGCTTCGGCAACCGCCTTTGCGCCGCTCTTGAAGGAAATCGAGGACATGGCGTGATTCCAGCATCCCGTATGGTCTTTGCTCGCGAGGCAATACACGGAATCGATCTCGCCGAACAGATCGCGCAGGAAGTCGACATCATGGACATGCATGTCACAGATCGCTCCTGCTCCTTTTTCCGGATGCAGCAGCCATTCATTTCCCCAGTCCGGCAAGGTGGAGCATCTGCTGGCAAAAGCCATGTGAACCTGCCCCAGCTCACCGCTTTCGTAAAGCTCCTTGATCTCTGTGTATCCGCTCCAAAAGCGGACAACCTGCCCGACCATGAAGATGATCCCGGCGTCCTTCACTTGCTCCAGCATGCGCTCTGTGGCCTCTACCGTCATTTCGACCGGCTTTTCGCACAGCACATGCTTGCCGTATTGGGCGCACAATTCCACATACTTGCCATGCAAAAAGGTTGGCAAGGCGATGATCACTACCTCCACGTCTGCGTGCTTCAGCATCTCCTCGGCATCCTGGAAGTAGGCGCAGCCGTATTCCTCGGCAAAGCGCTGCCCAGCCTCTTCGCGAATATCGGCCACCGCTGTTAACACCGCGCCATTTTGCGTACGAATCGATTCGGCGTGACTTCTGGAAATCAATCCGGCTCCTAAAATTCCGATCTTGTGCATCTTTGTTCTCCCCTCCCTGTAAGCGTTAAAGGCGAGACGGGCTTACTGGTACTTGTCTTTTACCTTGAACACGTAATTTTTCGCATCGGCCTCCACCTTGGACTTATCCCAGGTCGTATCGACAAAGTCATTGGTCACTACCTGATCCAGCGGAATTTCTTTTTGGATGATGCCGGTTTTCACAGCCCAATCCATGTTGAGCTTCCATTTGTCCATATCCGCGATGCCGATGCCTCCATCCACGATCTTCTGCTGGTCAGCTTCACTTAGCCCGAAGCCTTGATACACTCGGCCCATCATCGCACCGACAGCCCCGTCCCAAGGAATTTTGATCGATGGGAATTGTTCCAACGTGAGATCGGCTGCCGCTTCAGGGTTCATTTTCACGAAGTACATTCCTTTTGCCAGCGCGCGCACGAATTTGCGCACCATTTCCGGATCTTCGGTGAGGTACTCGGCATTGGTTACGAGCGGATTCGAGGTATACGGGAGAATCTCGTTACCGTCGATGTACTCAAAATCAAATCCCTGGCCTTTCAATTGCGAATACTCCGCCACCCATGTGAACAAGATGTCCAGCTTGCCTTCCTGCACCATCTGGAAGCGATTCTCCCCGGCAACTACATACTCGACATCCTTTTCCGGATCAAGCCCGGCAGCAATCAGTGTCGGATTAATGATATTGGCCCAAGCCGCATCCCCGAGCGCCACTTTTTTGCCTTTCATGTCTTGCCAGGTTTTGATCCCGCTGTCTGATCGGACAGCCATGCCAAAAATATTGATGGAGTCGTTTTGGAAAACGGCTTTGAGCGGCAATCCGTTTTCAATTCCCATAAACAGGAAATTCGGAGAAGGCAAAGCAAATTGCGCATTTTTGAGCGCTACCATTTTCGTATCTGTCGTACCAAAGGACTGTTCGATTTTCACGTCCAAACCTTCTTCGGCAAAATAGCCCATCTTGATCGCGGACCAGATATGCGCATCATCCAACACTTCGACCGTGCGCGGCACAACGACCGTCACCTTCTGCAAATTGCCAGCAGCAGGAGCAGCGGTATTGGTCCCCGGCGCCGTGCCAGTGCCTTGCCCCCCAGATGTGTTTCCTCCCGAAGAATTGCTTCCCCCCGGCTGCGTGCTGTTTTGCGCACATCCAGCTAGCACTGCCACTAACCAAAGCACAGCGATTAACAGCGTGATTTGCACCTTTCTCATCTTTGGAACCCTCCTTGGATCATTTATGTCTTGAATCATTGACACCAATCCATCATCATGCTGGTGTATACTTTGGCCGCCGCCACAAGGCTGTCTACTTTGATGTACTCGTTCTCTCCGTGAACCGACCAGCTCAGCGAACCTGGCCCGAACACAACAGCAGGTAAACCGTGTTTGTTCAAATAGGTGGCATCGCAAACGGCTCGGAAGCCGGACAGAACGGCTTTACATCCCTCCACGTCCGCGATCGCCGTCATCATCGCGCGTACGCCTGCATGATCCGCGGGAACATGAAAGCCTTGCCATTCCTGAAGCACAGGCACGGTCAGCTTCGGAGGATGTTTACGCAGAAAATCATCCGTCGAGGCCAGCGCTTCTACGCCCCTTCTGATCTCCTCCCACAGCTCTTCTTTTTTCACCAACTGATCCGGGTACCAGACGCCGTACGTGAGCTTTACTTTGGCAGGGACAGAGCCGAGGTATTCGCCGCCCTCGATAAACGAAGGATTGATCGTAAACAAGCCCACTCCCTGCACATCGTGTCCGGGACTGCCACCAGCACCCAGCACCGCGTCCCGATAGCGATGATTCCACTGTTCCTCAAGAGAATAAAAGTAGTTCACGAACGGGAGCGATTTCTTGAAGGCATCGGCTCCAACTGTGGGTCCGCTCGGAACGCCTGCCGGCTGTGGAAACAAGACCTGGTTTCTGGCTGAAATATGTACGGCCTTGCCTTCCACAATCAATTCAAAGAAAAACAGTCCGACAGAGGCCGTATGCAGCTCCAGATCGGTAGGCTCGCAGACGACTGCAAAATCTGCGGCATAGCCTCGCTTCAGACACTGTACAGTCCCGACTTCCTCTGCCTCGTTCGACTCTTCGCCCGTGACGGCTTGCAGCAGAACATCACCGCGCAAGGGAATCCCGCACGCCTTGAGCGCTTTCATCGCCCAGATCGCGGCAGAAACACCGCCTTTCATATCACTCGTGCCGCGCCCGTAGATTTTGTTCCCCTGTTGGAGCGGCTCGAATGGATCACTGCGCCATTTATGCGGCTCTGCGATGGGAACGACATCCATGTGACCGTTGAACAGCAGACTTTTTCCGCCACCCGTCCCCTTCATCACCGCCACGACATTGGGCCGGACCTGCTCCGCGTCTACAGCGAATTGCTCTACTTCTGCAAAATCAAGAGAGCGCAGACTGTCAGCCAGCCAGTCCTGAACGGTTTTCTCATCGCCGCCAAACGTGTGGTTGATCGAGGGAATCCGTACGAGCGATTTCACGTATTCGACAAGCTCATCCTTGTTATTATCCAAATATTCAAACACTATCTGTTTGCTGCTCACGCACTACTCACCTCATTTCCATCGCAACCGTCAGATTTTCCAACGGACGATTTTTCGCTCCACGAGATTAATCAAGCCGTAAAAGGTCGTACCGATGATCGCCGTGAAGAAAATGCAGGCAAATGCTTTCTCAGTCTGCATGTACTGGGAATACTTGATGATTTGGCTGCCGATCCCGATGTTGCCGCCGATCAATTCGGAGGTGACCGCTGCGATGGTCGCGAAGATACTGGCCAATTTAATGCCCGTAAAAACATTGGGAAGTGCAGAGGGCAAAATCGCCATCGTAAACGTCTGCCAACGGCTCGCACACAGTGATTTCATCAACTCTAGGCGGATGTTTTCCACATTGTTGAAGCCAGTCGCCGAATTCATCATGACGATCGGGAAGCTTTGGATAACGACCGCCAGCATTTTCACCTCGATACCAAAGCCAAACCAGATCATCAAAAGCGGGACAAGCGTAATCAACGGCGTAATCACAAGGAAAATAACGAATGGTGAGAGCGTCGTATCGATCATCTTGAAATTGGTGATGAGCGCAGCCAGCAAAATTCCGATAGGCACTGCGACCAAAAAACCACAGACGATCGTCACAATGCTGATCCCTATATGCGGTGCAAATTCGCCGAACGAAACAAACATCGTCTCTATGATCGACACGGGATTCGGCAAGATCCAGCGCGGAATATCAAAGCCCACGGCGGCAAATTGCCAGGTTCCGAACAGGATGAAAAACATGATGACAGGCGCGAGTACGCTAGTTGCATTCGATGAGGTCACTTGTTTCTGCAACGAACGTTCCTCCCTTCCGAATTACTTGATATGCCGTAGTTCCACTTTTCCAATCATGCTCGTCAGTTCCATCTCATATGTAATGAACCTCTCATGATCGATCATTTCCAACGTTCTCGGTCTCGGAAGATCAATCTCTACTTCCGCCACGATCCGTCCCGGATTGGTCGCCATTACATACACCCTGGAAGCGAGCAATACCGCCTCTTCCACCTCATGCGTGATAAAAATGATCGTTTTTCCGGTTTGCTCCCAAATCGTCAACAGCTCCAGATCCAATTGCTCTCGCGTAAGTTCGTCCAACGCCCCGAACGGCTCATCCATGAGCAGGATTTCTGGTTCGTGAACCATCGCCCGGATCACGCCGGCCTTCTGCATCATTCCGCCGGAAATCTCAGCCGGATAGGCATGCTCGTACTGCTTCAAGCCGGCCATTTCGATCAGCTTATCAACGTTTTGCTCCCACTCCTTCCCTTGCAGGCCGAATACCTTGAGCGGCAGAGCGACATTTTGGCGCACGGTCAGCCACGGGAACAGGTTGGGCTGTTGAAAGATGAAGCCCATTTTTTTCATCAGGTCCCTGCTCGTCTTCCTCCCTGTGATCTTCTGCCCATCGATGTACATCTCTCCCGATGAGGGCTGAATGATATCGTTGAGCATCCGAATGATCGTCGATTTGCCACAGCCACTGGGACCAAGAATTGCGACAAAGTCTCCAGGATACACTTCCATATTCACATCTCGCACGGCCACGATGTCTTTGCTGCGTGTTTTGAAGACCTTCGTGACATCGACCAGTTTGATTTTGGGATTTTGCACGTGATCTCCCCCCGATCCGATAAGCTGCCTCATTTTTTACGCCACACGATGAACTTGCTTTCCGCAAAACTGACCAATTGATAGAGTATGATCCCGATGAGCGCAACGATGAGAATGGTTCCGTACGTCATCTCTGTCATCACCAGGCCGGAATACTGGAGAATGCGAAATCCGAGTCCGACTGACCCCCCCACGAAATCCGCACTGATCGCGCCAATCGTGGAAAAGATGCAGCCCAGCTTGATACCGGTAAACACCTGGGGCATCGCATTGGGCAGAATCAGCTTGAAAAAAGTCTGCCGCCTGCCTGCGCCCATCGATCTCATCAGCTCCAGCTTCTCCGTTTCCACAGAGGTGAACCCGGACAGCGTATTTAGCATGATGATCGGAGCCGCCTGCAAAATCACTACCAGGATGCGAATGTTCGGGTCAAACCCCAGCCATAGCATGAAGAGCGGAACAATCGTGATCATCGGCGTCACGACCAAGAGGATAATAAACGGCGAGACGGCTTTGACAATCAGATCGTACTGGGAAAAGAGGCCTGCCAGCGTCATCCCGAGGATCGTCGCTACGATGAAGCCGATCACGACCACCTTTAAGGTAAAGACAAAATGGGGCCAGATATCAGAACCAAAATTCCGGATCGTCTCCACCAGGATTCCCGTAGGCGTGGGCAATACAGTTCTGGAAATGCCAGCAGTTCGGATGATGATTTCGAGCAGCAAGTACAAGCCTACAAACAAAAGAATGGGAGACAATGAGTGCATGATCGATGCACGGTCTCTCTGGACTGGCTTGCTTTTCGTGCGTATGAGTTCCAATGTCAATCCCCCTCAGCTAGGTTGCCAGACGCTTTGCTTCGGCAGCATGCCCCTGGCGAATCACCTGGTTGATCAAGGTACGAAGCTCGATATAGCGCTTGTTGCTTGCGATGTCCTGTCCCCGTTCCTCCAGTGGGATGTCTACCTCGATCTCGGAAACGATTTCTCCGGGCAAGGGCGAGAAGACAAAGATGCGGTTGGCCAGCAAGAGCGCTTCCTCCACGTTGTTGGTCACCATGATGATCGTCTTTTTGGTTTGCTTCCAAATGTTCAGCATTTCATAGGACAGCATCTTTCTTGTGATCGCGTCCAAGGCGCCAAACGGCTGATCCATCAGCAGAATCTCCGGGTTATGGACAAGAGCTCTAGCGATCCCGACCCGCTGCCTCATCCCCCCGGACAGTTCATGGGGGTATACATCTTTGTATTGGGCCAAGCCTACGATCTGGAGCATCTCGTCCATTCTTTGCTCCCAGTCAAATTCCTTGACCTTCAGCACTTCCAGCATGAGTCTGAGGTTTTTCTCCGCAGTGCGCCAGGGGAGCAGGTTATTGCTTTGAAAGACGAAGCCGAACTTACCGAGGACGTGGGATGGAATGCCCTGTGTATACGTCACCCCATTCAGCACAATCGTTCCTGTCGAAGGAGGCTGAATACCCCCTACGCATTTCAAAAAGGAAGATTTGCCGCAACCGCTAGGACCAATCACACAAATGAATTCCGACTCGTGAATGTCCATGCTGATCTGGTTTAGTACACGCAGCTCCGCGCCTTTTTGCGAAAATGATTTCGAAAGCGCATTCACACGCATGATCACTTTTGACACACTTCGCACCTCCACACCTTAATTAATTCGCAATATTCTGTCCATTGCAGCTGAAGTGTTGTAGATGATCTGGTCAGGGTAACATTTGTACACCGGACACATCTCGGCATTTGCCCATCCGTCGTAGTCCAGAGCGACAAGCTCATCCACCACCCGCACATAGTCCACGTCACCAGCCAGCAAATCGACAAAGCCAGCCAGGCCTTTTGCGTCTCGTCGATAATCTTTGAAATGCACCTTTACGATCCTCTTGCCCAAGATGCGAATCCATTGCTCCGGATAGCCAAACGCGATCACATTGCCGACATCGAAAAAGACGCGTACCCACGGCGATCCAATCTTGTCGATGAAGTCCCGCATTTCCAGCGGAGAGAGCAAAAACTTGTTCCAAATGTTCTCTACCCCGATCACGACCTTCTTCTCTTCCGCGTATGGCGCAAGCTCGATGAAGGCTGACAGCGCACGGTCATAGGCGACATCGTAATCGATTACCTCTGAACCGGCAAAAAACTCGATCTCACTGGCATCCGGCACCACTTCATCAGGGGTGAAATCCACTCCGACGGTTCCCGGACATACCAATATACAATCGACACCGAGCAAGGCTCCGATGTCCAACTGTCGTCTTACCGTCTCCTTTGCCTTCTCCCGAATATCTTCACGATTGCTGGTCAAGGAAAACTGCCAGTACAGTCCCGTAGCCAGACTGTTGATCACGATCCCGATTTCATCTGCCGCCTGTTTCAAGCGAAGAATTTCTTCGTCGCTGCTTGTCAGGCTCAGCTCGCCTTTCATGCTCAGCGCCAGCTCAATTCCTTCAAAGCCTGCCTCCTTCGCCAATCTCATACAGTCCACGATGTTCATTCGTTCAGGAAATGACCATATGTTAATGCCTTTCTTGATTTTGCAATGCACGTGAGCACTCCCTTTCTATCGAAATCGAATGTTAGGTAGAAAAAACTGCTTCCATGATAAAATCACGATCAATTAGTTTAAATATTGATATTTTTTGATCTATATTTTTCAGAATATTCTCTTCTTCAATCCATGTCAACAAAATATTGCACCTGCTTCTTGTAAAATAATTTGTATCTACCCCTTGTCCTCTCGCTGTTTTTCATGGATGGTAGATAAAATTGTTGAAATTTATCGATTAGGATTATTATTCAGAAAGTCTTCATTTATTTATAATTTGAATCATGATATTATCATTTCATGATCAAAATTAATCATATAAATCGAAACTTTTCATTTATTCCTTTATTTAATCATTAAAATTGAGAGAGGTTATACGAAGATGGAAAATCCACGTGCCAAAGAAATACTGGAGCATTTGAACCGCCGATCCCCCCTATCGATAGATGAGCTCGCCTCTCTGCTGGCAGTCTCCACCGTTACAGTACGCCGCGACCTGTCCGAATTGGAAAACGACGGCTTGATCATCCGGCAAAGGGGCGGTGCAGCCCTTCCTAGCAACTCGATTGAGCCGATGTTTCATCAGCGGCACAAGCAGCATCTGGAGCTGAAGAAGCAAATCGCCAAATACGCTGCGGAACAAGTCAGTGAAGGCGAAGTAATCGCCATCGACGTCGGCACGACAGCAGCCGAATTTGCCAAAGAGCTATTGAAAAAGAATAATTTAACGGTATTTACCAATTCCTTTCAAGCTGCTTCCATCTTGGCGAAAAGCCAGCACCAGGTTTACTTTGTAGGCGGCATGCTGCGAAAATCGGAAATGTCGATGGTAGGCTCAATTGCCAAGGACACCGTTCTGAAATTCAACTACGATCGCTTTTACATGGGGCTTGCAGGAATCAGCCTCAACTCGGGGCCAACCGATTACAGTCTAGAGGACGCCGAGGTCAAACGCTGCTTTATCTCCAAGTCCAAGGAAGTCATCGCGCTAGTGGATAAAACCAAGTTCGGCAAATCCTCGTTGGTGACAGTCTGCGAAATGGATAATATTACAACCATGATCACGAATCAGGACGATGGCACAATTCTTCAGGAAATGGCTCATTTTAACGGGAAGCTTGTTCTGGTGTAAAATTGTGCGGCTTTTCATTGGCCAGGCCTTGCATCAACAAAAAAGACCTCCGTCCCACATCGGGACAGAGGCCTCACATCCAATATGCTTATCGTTATTTCTCTGTTCTTACTTGCAATCTCGGTGCCAGTTTGGCGAACACAGGATACGCAATCAACGAGATGACTACTCCCTTGAAAAGGTTAAACGGCACGATACCTACCAAGACAAGCGACCAGATGCTTGTCGCGTTGAACATCGCGAGCAGTTGTTCAATCGGCATTTGATACAGCACAGCGTAAGCCGGCAAGAGCGCGTACGCATTGGCAATCGCCATAACGATCGTCATCAGCAGTGTCCCCAAAGCAAGACCTGTCAGGAAGCCTTTTTTCCCTTTGCCCAGGCGTTGCATATAGATCGCCGGCAAAATAAAGCACGCACCCGCAATCACGTTGGAGATTTCACCAATAATCAGTCCATCTGTATTTTTCAAGAGCATGTGCAGTGTGTTTTTTATTACTTCGATAATGACGCCTGCTACGGGACCAAACATAAGTCCCCCGATCAAAGCTGGCAGCGTACTGAAATCCAGCTTCAAAAAGCTAGGCATCAGCGGAATCGGAACCTCCAGGTATTGCAGAATAAAAGCAACCGCAGCCAGCATCGGAATCGTTACCAGCTTTTGAGTTGAGCGCGAGCGTGAAGTATGCAGCGCTGTTTCTTTCATGTGTACCATCTCCCAAGTTTTTTTCTCCTTCTTGAGGAATGGCAACAGTGATCGTGAATCCACACGTCTTTGAATGCTAATCGTCGCAACATGTATTCAAAAACCTGGCTACGCCATGGCTTTTGGCAGAGCCTCGGCTGCACTTATACGAAAAAACCCTGAGGATAATATCTCCTCAGGGCTGGTACAAGCGCATGACAAATAGCTCGCGCAAAAACTAGGTACGAGAAACAAGCGGGCAAATTTTTCTCAAATCACCCCTGCGTCTCATCCCGTTTGCACAGGCAAACAAGCACGTGTGGTAAACGTACTGTCGTCATCCTTCTCCCATCCAGACTGTACTGTCGGCTCTGGAATCTCACCAGATCCTGCACTCCGTCGCTTTTGACAGCTAGGGAGGCTCGCGGGCTTAACACGCTACATAAGCATGATCACCGCCGGTCGGGAATTTCACCCTGCCCCGAAGGAATGTGAAGTTGTATACAGCATATTATACTGCTGTTTTTTGATTTGACAATAGTGGAAAGTGCCAAAACGACACTTTTGCTCATTTTCCCCATATATTTAGTTGGAATTATCTCGATTTATCCGTCATTCACCCGTTTCTTATCTATTTTCCACACTCAATTATTGAACGACTCCCGTTCGTCATGTTATAGTTGTTGTATAATTACTGGTTTGCATAATGAATTTTTCTTTTCTGAATCGGATATAAATAAAACCGTAGGTGTTGGCGCACCTACGGCTACATCAATAGACGTTCCCACAAGGGATCGGCTCACACTTGCTTATAGCGAAAAGACCGCCTAGCCTGGTAAGCTCAAGGGCGGTCTATTTCTTTTTAAGGTAAGTTAACAAAGCGAGGATGAACATGCCAAACATAAACATGAGCGTCAACGCTTCAAAAACCTCCATAGCATCACCCCCTCGCTGTAAAAAGTGAGAGAGTGAGCCGACCACCCTTGAGTGAGCCCGTCCTATTGAATTGTCTTAATTTTACGAGAAGTATTAGCAAAAGACAATTCCCATTATAAATGAATTCATAAGAAAACCTCTATCGAGGCTTCCTCAAGGAAGAGCGACCGCGTTTAGCGGAATGTTTTCAAGCACTCCGGAATTTATAAGCGTCATTCGCTTACAAATTCCTATACGTTCAAAAAGCGGCTGCCGATTTCTCCTCGGCAGCCTAAGTGAGTTTACGACCCCGCTCCCCTGTACTTTGTGACACCCCAGTTCCAAACTAAAAGGCCCACCCCGAAGAAAATCACAGCCATCAGTGGCGTAAGTGCCGCATACGTATACCAAACCTCTTTGCGCAAAAAGTACGCTGCCGGATAGACTCCGACAAAGGCAAAGGGCAGCACATAGGTGAGCACAAAACGAATGACCTTGTTGTACACATCAACCGGATAGCGCCCGTATTGTTGAATGTTGTAAATCATCGGGGCAATCCCCGTCCGCGAGTCGGAGAAAAAGCTGACGGCGGCAATGGCTGTATACACGCCTCCATAGATGAGCGCGCCGCTAATGACGAGTCCGATAAAAATCAGCGGGTCATACCAGTAAAACGACAGCTTCAGCTGAATCGCCGCATAGCCCATGATGATCAAGCCGGTAATGACTCCAAAAATCCGGTCTGGTGCGATCGATTCCAGACAGACCTGTGCCAGATTGTGTATCGGTCTGGTCAAAATACGGTCCATTTCCCCTCGGATGATATAGCGCTCGTTGAAATCCCAGAAGCCGAAAAACATGGAGAACAGAGCATACGGAACCAAAAAGAATCCGTAGATGAAAATGATTTCATCGCGCGTCCATTCCTTCATCATCGGAACATGTGTAAACACGACAATAATAAACACCAGATTGATCAGCTCTGAGATCAGGTTGGATACGAGATCGCCTAGAAAGTCAGCACGATAGGCGAGTCTTGTTTTGAAATACTGCCCCAGGTAGTCTGCGAAAATGCCTATGATATGCTTGATGTTTTGCATGATCTACCCTCCTTGCACGACCAGCTTGCTTTTGGCTCTGCGCCAGAGAAGCAAGATGGGAACCAGAATCACGAACATCCAGATGACCTGAAATCCAATCAGCTCCCACGCCCGTGACGGGGTGATTGCACCTGTAAAGATCAGGCTCGGATAATAGTTGATTGCTTGAAACGGCAAAAAGTCCATAGCCGTCTGAGCCCAGCCCGGGAAAAAGCTGATAGGCAGCACGAGACCGGACATCAGGTCGACAACTACCCGTTTTGCACGCATCATCCCGTCGTTTCGGAACAGGAAAAATGTGAACAAGCCTGTCAGCAGATTGACCTGCGTATTAATCAAAAAGGCGAACATCAAGCTGATGAGATACAAGCCCCACCCTGTTGCCGTGGCCGGGAAGCTGAACGGTATGATCAGGCTTATGAGGAAGATACCAGGACCCGCAAAAAACAGGAACCGGAAAATCCCTTCACCAAATGCCTGCGCCGTTTTCACCGTGAGATAGTTATACGGCCGGATCATCTCGATCGCGACCTTACCCTCTCGCACATCCTGGGCTATTTCCGTGTCGATGTTATTGAAGTAAAACGCTCGGGACATCCAGGCGATCGCGACATAGGACGTCATTTGCTCGACGGAAAGACCTCCAAGCTGCTGCTGTCCGCCGTAGATCGCTCCCCATAAAAAGTAGTACGCTCCAATATTGATGGCGTAAATGATGATGCCGCTGTAGTAATTTACCCGATAGGCAAGCATGGTCAAAAAACGCATGCGAATCAGTTCCATGTAAAGCTTACGCATGGCTTACTACCTCGCTGTCTGTCGAATAAATATTGCGCACAATTTCCTCCGTGCTCGTCTCCAGGATTTTGACATCACTGACCTCAAACGCAGACATGACTGTCGACAAAACAAACGGCAGCATTTCCTGACTACGCGCCACTTTTACGCGAAGGGCATATTCGTTGACCTGCTCGATTTCACAGGGCATATCCCCCAAAGCATGTCGTAGATCGTCTGCCGACGTGCGCTTTTTCATCTGGAACGACACCTCAGTGCCATTGCCCCATTTTTCCTTCAGGTCATTTAGCAGTCCGTCAAAAATCAGCTTTCCTTTGTCCATAACGAGCACGCGTTTACACAGGGCCTCAATATCTGAAACGTCATGGGTAGTGAGCAAAATCGTCATGTTTTCCGTCTCGTTCAAATTGCGCAGAAACTCACGAATCTTTTGCTTTACCAAAACGTCCAGCCCGACTGTCGGCTCATCCAGGAACAACAGACGCGGCTTGTGAATCAGAGAGGCGGCTACCTCACACCGCATCCTTTGGCCCAGGCTCAGCTTACGAACTGGCTGACTGACGAAGGGTGTAATTTCCAGCTCCTCAATCAAACGATTCAGCCACTTTTCTCCCTCCACCTCATCTACCTTGTAGACGCTTTTTAACAGACGGAACGACTCTAGTGGGGATAAATCCCACCACAGCTGCGAGCGCTGTCCAAAAACGACCCCAATAGAGCGCACGTATTCCTCACGCTGCTTGAAAGGAACATAGCCATTAATCACGATATCGCCATCGCTGGGGGTCAGAATTCCCGTCAGCATTTTGATCGTCGTCGATTTACCGGCGCCGTTTTCCCCAATCAGCGCAAACATCTCGCCTTCCTCTACCGTGAAGGAAAGATCGTCCACCGCTTTTACTGTTTTGTATTCGCGGCTGAACAAATCGCGAAAAGCACCACCAAGTCCTGATCTGGCCTGATGGATGCGAAACTCCTTTTGTAAATGATTAACTTGAATCATGGAAAACCGTCCTTTTTTACTCGGTTGCACAACACCTGTTAGTGTATATGAGCGATTCAATTTGTGCAAAAGGCAAACTGCACAAAACTGCTATTCCAGATACAGGACAATACCTGTCTTGTCATCCGACTTTTTAAAGCGAACGTAGCTAGTGCATTCTGGATCGCTGTTTTCCAGTGCCAATAGGTCGTCGGTATATCGCTGCAGTCCTTTATGAACGATCGGCAAAACAGTCTGTTCCCAATTTGGCTCGACTCCTCCATAAGGGCGCGGCATGAAAAGTCCATCTGTCAAAAGCACCAATGCCTTAACAGCAATCCGATTCACACGTCCGTATTCGATGAAATCCCGAGCAAAAGTCTCCCCATTCAATACACCGTATCCGCCTGGTGTGTTTGCCTGATACCGATTGTGGACGAGTGTGTCCATACATCGTTCCAGTAGCTCGGTGCGGGTCCCTACACCTTGGGCAATTCCTTCCTCCCATTTGGCAAAAGCCTTGTTCTCCAAATGATTGACCTGCAGATGCGTCAAGGGGCGTACTGTATCGTCTGCATAAACAACAAAAATCATGCAATCCCCTGTTTGCGCGTATTCAATATGCGCCTCCCCTACTCGAACCACTGCACACGCTGCACCCCAGAGCGTTTCCTTCTGCGTTACATCGATCTGACTTTTGCCCATACAGTCACGCAGCTCATCATTCGCCATACACAGTGAATCATGCAGAGCCACTTCCTCTGGCAAAGCCTCCAGCTGGCGCTTTACGAGCTCAGCGGCAATAGCTCCCCCCGTCTGCCCCGCTTCATTTTCATAAGGGACGAGAGCAGAAACACCGTCTACCACTGCAAATACGTGCTTGGCCTGTGAAATAACATAAGCATCCTCGTTGCTTTTGCCGCTACCCTTGATCGAAATGCACTCGACTTTCATAGTGGACAACCGCCTTTATGTGTGTGTTGTGATTTGCCCAAAAATTGTATCATTTTTTCCTTTTTCACATTCAGAGCTGTTGGTCCATACCCACCCAGTCATTCGCTGTGGTAAGATAATGAAGGACTTTTGGGACAAGAAAAGAGGGATTAAGCATGAAACGTGAACGATCCGCAGAGCTGCACAACCAAGCTTTGGATGTGATTCTTGGTGGCGTAAACAGCCCATCGAGATCTTTCAAGGCCGTAGGCGGAGGGGCCCCAGTCACAATGGAACGTGCTGAGGGAGCATACTTCTGGGACGTGGACGGGAATCAATATATTGACTATCTGGCAGCGTACGGGCCGATTATCACTGGTCACGCTCATCCGCACGTAACCAAAGCAATTTGCGAGGCAGCGTCAAACGGCACGTTGTACGGCACGCCTACTCCATGGGAAGTTACCTTCGCCGGCATGATTCGCGAGGCTATTCCTTCTATGGAACGCATCCGCTTCAACAACTCCGGTACGGAATCTGTCATGACCTGCATCCGTGTAGCTCGTGCTTACACTGGCCGTGTAAAAATTATCAAATTCGCTGGCTGCTACCACGGTCACTCTGATCTGGTGCTGGTGGCTGCAGGCTCTGGCCCGTCCACATTGGGCATTCCAGACAGCGCAGGCATCCCGCAAAGCATCGCTAGCGAAGTCATTACCGTTCCGTTTAACGATAAGGCAGCATTCGCTGAGGCGCTTGAAAAATGGGGCAGCGAGACTGCATGCGTACTGGTCGAACCGATTGTCGGTAATTTCGGAATCGTAACACCTGAGCCTGGCTTCCTGGAGGAAGTGAACCGACTGACGCATGAAGCAGGTGCCCTCGTCGTATACGATGAAGTGATCACGGCTTTCCGTTTCTGCTACGGCGGCGCACAAAACCTGCTCGGAGTAGAGCCGGACTTGACTGCACTTGGCAAAATTATCGGTGGCGGTCTGCCGATCGGCGCTTACGGTGGACGTCGTGAAATTATGGAACAGGTAGCTCCGCTCGGCCCTGCTTATCAAGCCGGAACAATGGCGGGCAACCCAGCCTCCATTCGCGCTGGAATCGCGTGCCTGGAAGTATTGAAGCAGCCCGGTGTCTATGATGAATTCGAACGACTGGGTGCAATCCTGGAAACTGGTATTCGTGAAGCAGCAGATAGGCATGGCGTAACGATTCAGCTCAATCGTGTCAAAGGCGCCATGGCTGTATACTTCACAGACGAGCCTGTCCATGACTATGATGCTGCACAAAAAGCCGATGGCGAGCTTTTCGCCCGTTTCTTCCGTCTCATGCTTGATGAGGGAATCTGCCTCGCTCCGTCCAAATACGAAGCGTGGTTTATCACGACCGCCCATACCGAGGAAGACATTCAAAAGACCATCGCTGCGGTAGACCGTTCTTTTGCAAAATTGCAGGCTTAAATGTTTAAACTGGAGCGATTTTGAGCCTTTAAACGACATCAGAGCTGTGCCCATGACTGGCAACCAACCATTGCCAACGTCATGGGCTTCTTTTTTCGGTCATACTAACGGATGTTACGTCAGTATTCTTCTGAGGAGGAGATCCTGGTGTCAAAAGGCGAAAAGAGCTATCCGCAAGCTCCTGAAAAAACGCTGGATTCCAAGATGAGCAGTAAAATGCTCGAAGTAAAAGGATTCCAAAACCCTCGAAAAACGGAGCATCACAAAACACAAAATCACGATCGTTAGACACCTAAAACGGGCACATTCCACCAATTACCAAGGGAATGTGTCTATTTTTTGTCGTTGATACACTGGCGTTTCGATCGATAAAAAAACTTTTCTTAAAGGTAAAACGCTTACATTACGATTTGCCCCTTTTCGCTTTATTGCACTGAGCGAATGTTCATGCTATTCTTAACACCACAATATTTTTAGAAGTTTCAGAATTGTTTATAGGAGGTGGATGGTCAGTCACAACTGACCGAGAAATCATGCTAAACAGAGACCAGAAAGAAACCATTGAACAATTCCACGATTATCATCGCATGGAGCATGATAGCTGCGGAATCATCTGTATCATCGAAAAACAGGGTATCCCTACGAGAAAAAATGTAGACGAGACCATTCGCTCCCTGATTCAAATGGAGCACCGCTCCGGCTTTATTGACGGCGAAGGTGACGGCTGTGGAATCTTGACAGATATTCCCCGCACATTATGGTCGAGATATTTGCATCAGGCAGGTCTGGATGGGGATTTAGCGCATGATCCTCGATTTGCCGTCGCTCATATATTTGTCCCACGAACAGGTCATGATGCACAGCTAGTTCAGGACGAAATCCGGGCGCTGTTTACAGGCAATCAGCTTACTCTTTTGCTTGAACATGAAAATGCCGTTAACTCGGACGTGCTCGGGAAAAACGGGAGGAAAGATGAGCCAATATTCTGGCAACTAGCCGTATCTGCTCCAGATGGCTTGTCCGAAGCAGAATATAGCAAGCAGCTTTTTGAAATTCATACAGCGATTGAGTCTGCGCACAATGTGCATGTCGCTTCCCTCAGTCCTGTAAGCAGTGCCTACAAGGTCATGGGGGCCGCAAACATTTTACCAACGTACTTTGTCGACCTGGCAGATGAACAGTTTCAATCCTCTGTTACTGTCGGTCATAATCGCTATTCCACCAATACGTTGTCCAACTTTTTCCGGGTTCAGCCTTTTTCCTTGCTCGGCCACAATGGAGAAATCAATACGATCAGAAAACTGGAAGAGGAAGCCCAGATGCTGGGTGTTCCACTCGTCGATGGCGGCAGTGACTCGCAAAATGTAAATCGGACCATCGAGACGTTTATTCATCGGTATGGACTCAGCCTTTTTGAAGCGATGGAAGTCGTCTTTCCTCCGATTCACCATGAAATGAAGCTGCTCCCCGCTCATCTCCAGGATCTCTATGTTTATCTGCGCCAGGCATGGGGGCATTTTTCCCAAGGTCCTGCCGGTATCGTTTCCCGCTATTCCAACGAATGCGTATTTAGCGTAGATGCCCTTGGTCTGCGTCCGCTCTGGATGGTAGAAGGCCCTACCTCACTGTACTTCTCGTCAGAGCAGGGTGTGATCCCAGTGCATCAAATGGCAAGTGAGCCAAAATCGCTTGCTCCTGGTGAAAAGGTTGGTGTCGTCCTCAATCCTGGAAAACAGGTGGAGGTTCTCTCGCATCATCAGCTCCAGCAAATCATTTATGAGCGCTTTTCGCAAAAAATCGAAAGCTCAGGCTCACGGCAACATTTGCACTACTTATATGAAGCAGAGGTTCTTGCTACAGAACCAGAAATCGCCGCTCCGACCTCTTCCATTTACAGTGCATATGGCTGGGATCATGAGCAGGTGCAGCTGATTGAGCAGATGGCCACAAACGGTGTGGAACCAATTCGTTCACTTGGTCACGACGGTCCACTGGGCGCGCTCTCCAAGGAACGTCAAAACCTCGCTGATTTTATCAAGGAAAGTGTAGCGGTTGTGACCAACCCTGCCATTGACCGCGACCGTGAGATGGAGCACTTCTCCACTCGTGTCGTCATTGGCGCGCGTGTCCCTCTCTCTTCCAAAGCGGGATCGTACCAGCGGATCGAGCTGCCTTCGCCGCTACTCGTAGAAGGGCAAGCCTTGCAAAAAACGGCTGCCGATCAACATACCCTTTCTCTGGAGCAGGTTATCCATCACTTTAACAACCATCCAGCCAGCATTGCGATTCTATCCACCTATTTCACCGCAGAGGATGGCTATGCGCAAGGACTGAAGCAGCTTACCCAGACTGCGATTCAAGCGGTCAAAAACGGTGCGGCTCTGCTCGTTCTCGATGATACAGACGCTCATCAGCAAGAAAAGTACTGGATGGACCCGCTGCTCGTCATCGCTTCTGTCGATCAGGCTCTCAAGGCTTCCTTTGACCAAGAAGGCATCAGCCTGCGTCGTAAAGCCAGTCTGATTCTGCGATCCGGGGCGATCCGCTCGTTGCATGATCTGGCGCTGTCCATCGGTTCTGGCGCTGATGCTGTCTCGCCTTACCTGATGTTTGCAACAGCTGCTGCCAAAAATGGCGATGTGTCTGCTAGCAATTTGTACAGTGCGCTGAACAAAGGGTTGGAAAAAGTCATTTCTACCATCGGCATCCACGAGCTGCGTGGCTACGGGCGTCTCTTTTCTTCCATCGGTTTGCGCCAGGATGTAGCAGAAGCGCTTGGCATCGTCAACTTCTGCGGGTCCGAGCAGGCAGGTGTCTCGTTTACTGACCTGCAAGAGGACAGCATCCGCCGCCATCACGACTTCTCTAGTGAAACAGCACGTGAATCGAAAACCTTCCATATCTTCCCACGTCTATGGAAGCTGATCGGTCAAATGGCAGCTGGCGACATCCCTTACTCTGACTATGCCCTCAAGCTGGATGAAAACGAGCGGGACAATCCTATCGCGATTCGTCACGTTGCTGACTTTGACTTTGAGCAGGCAAAAGAACAGATCAATCCTGAGCAGGTCGATATCAGTGTTGGTGAGCATTCCTTGCCATTCTTGATTTCGTCTATGTCTTTTGGCTCGCAAAATGAAACGGCCTTCCGCGCTTATCCAGAAGCAGCCGATCAGCTGGGTATGATCTGTATGAACGGCGAAGGCGGCGAGATCAAGGATATGCTAGGTCGCTATCGGCATACTCGCGGCATCCAGGTCGCGTCCGGTCGCTTTGGTATCAATGTAGAGCTGGCAAACGCCGCTTATCTACTAGAAATCAAAATCGGTCAAGGCGCAAAGCCAGGCGAAGGCGGTCACCTGCCAGGCTCCAAGGTAACTGCAAAAATCGCTGCGGCTCGTAACGCCACAATCGGCTCGGATCTGATTTCGCCCTCCAACAACCACGATATTTACTCGATTGAGGATTTGGCGCAGATGATCACCGAGCTGAAAACCGCCAATGACAAGGCAAAAATTTGCGTGAAGGTGCCGATTGTGCCAAACATCGGAACGATTGCTGTCGGTGTAGCCAAGGCAGGCGCAGATTATATCACCCTCTCCGGCTTCGATGGCGGTACAGGTGCTGCCCGTGTCCATGCGCTTCAGCACGTGGGCTTGCCAGCAGAGATCGGGGTCAAAGCAGCTCACAATGCACTCCTGGAAGCTGGACTTCGCGATCAGGTGGAGCTATGGGCAGATGGCGGTGTAAAAAGTGCCGCGGACGTTGTCAAGCTGATGCTGCTTGGTGCCAACCGGATCGGCTTTGCAACTCTCGCCATGATCGCCGTAGGTTGTACGACTTGCCGTGGCTGCCATTTGGATACATGCCACGTCGGCATCGCTACGCAAATCGACAATGTAGAGGAAGCTCATGAAAAAGGACTGCGCCGCTTCGTACCGCGTCAGGCTGATCTTGCAGTATCTGGGCTGAAAACGTTCTTTACCTTGTTTGGCGAGGAAGTACGACGCATTACCGCTGCTCTCGGCTTTACCCGTACCCAAGACCTTGTAGGCCGCTCTGATCTGTTGGTTCAGAAGCGTCTGCTGGAGAAAATTGATCTGACGGCACTGCTGGCGCTGCACCCGCTGTATAAGGCTGCAGTTATTGCCCAGACGGAAGAAAACGAGGAGCGCGTCCTTGTAGCAGCAGGTGCTTTGACGAATGCAGCCGAGAGCCGTTATTTCAATGCAGATCGTCCTATTCAGGAGACGTTCACCAGTATTCTCTCGGGAGAGCGTGTCCTGGGCAGTCGCTGGGCAGGAGCTCGGGTAGAAAACCATCTCGATGGCAGCTACACCTCGCTGCCAGAGGTATCCTTGAACTTTGTCGCAGGGAGTGTGCCAGGCAATGGTTTGGCAGCGTACAATGTCCAAGGCGTCAACATCCGCGTCGAGGGTGGCGCACAGGATGGTGTCGGTAAAACGAGCTTTGGTGGCCGCGTCTCTGTCCTTAAAGCAAAAGGGCTTCAAGGTGCTTATGTGAACGGTTCTGTCGGAAAAAGCTTTTGCTATGGGGCGCAAAAAGGGCTGTTCGTTGTTCAAGGAAACGCAGATTCCCGTGCCTGCATCCGCCTCTCCGGTGCCGATGTTGTCTTTGGTGGAGAGATTACGGAGCCGATTCAGGATGAGCTTGGCGGTATTGGCTCACGTGCGAATCTGAAGGGCTTTGCCTTCGAGTACATGACCAATGGACGCGCGGTTGTCCTGGGTGATCCAGGTCCTTGGATTTGTGCAGGGATGACGGGCGGTGTCATCTACCTCAGGCTTAACCCGGAAATGGGCTTTGACCAGGCAGCATTGGAGCGCCGCATCGCCAAAGGCGCAAAGGTCTTCCTCTACAAGCTGGATCAGCAGGGAGTCAGCGATGTGCAGGAGCTGCTTGGTCATTACAAGGAAGAGCTGCTTGCCACCGAGCAATACGAAACGGCTGGCCGTGTGCAAAAATGGATCGACGAAGCGGATTCCCAATTTATCATGATTTCGCCGAAGAAAGAGCAGGCCGATCCGTCTGTGTCCACAGAGTGATTCTATTTGCTTAAAAAGTTAGTTGCACTCCTCCCTACTAACGGGGGAGTGCTTTTTAATATCTCCAGCCAGCTCATTCTCGTGTTTTTGTGTACATATAAACATACGTTAATATTGTCAATGAAGGTCAGAGATTGTACAATAAATAATGAAACCACCACGATGCTTATTCGTATACATGGATATGGGACACACTGAATGAGTATGGTTTGCACTTTTGAATAGATTAAAATGAGGAGTGAATGTTCAATGTTATTCCACCCCATGGATATTCTAATTTTTATCGCATTCGGACTGTCGCTCTGGGCGCAATTTCGGGTTAAAGGGACCTTTAACAAGTTCGCTGATGTCCCTACTTCCTCCGGTCTCACTGGGGCAGAAGCTGCCAGACGTATGCTCGATGCAAACGGCTTGACTAGCGTTCCAGTAGAGCATATCCCAGGTACACTTACTGACCACTACGATCCAATGTCGCGTGTGGTGCGCCTGTCTGACCCCGTTTACTTCGGCAACTCTATCGCCTCTTTGTCGGTAGCTTGTCACGAGGTTGGCCACGCGATCCAGCACAAGGTTTCGTACCCGATGCTGGTTGCACGTCACCGCATTTTTCCAGTTGTGAATCTCGTTTCTGGTGTGGCTCCCTTGCTTTTGATTGGTGGTCTCCTGCTTCAAATGTCAGGTCTTCTGCTGTTCGGGATTATCTTCTTCTCCGCAGCGGTTGCCTTCCAGTTGATCACACTGCCAGTTGAGTTCAACGCAAGTAGCCGCGCCAAGGAACTGATGGTCAGCATGGGCTTCATCCGCAATAGCGAAGAAGGTGGCGCGAGCAAGGTTCTCGGTGCTGCAGCCCTGACTTATGTTGCCGCTGCTCTGATCTCTGTTCTTGAGCTGGCGAAGTACATCATGATCTTCAACAGATCTGACGACTAATCATCTGAATCGAACCTTTTGAAAACCTAAGGTACAGTCTCTCTTTCCGGGAGATTGTACCTTTTTTACATAGGCTGCGATACAATACGAAGGGAGGTTGTTGCGATGCGCATCGGAATTATTGGATTAGGCAGTATAGGACAAATGCTTGTGAAGGCTTTGTGCAAAAGCGGCGTCATTTCACCGGAAAATGTGATTGTGTACAACCGCACACGCGAAAAAGCGGAAATACTACAAGCTGCGTACGGTATCACGGTTGCCCAGAATGCGCAGGAGATTTGTGAGCAAGCAGACCATATTTTTCTGTGCACCAAGCCACTGGACATTTTGCCGATCCTCGGTGGCCTAGTCGTTTCTGCTGAAAAGCATGTCATCTCCGTAGCGGCAGGCGTGAGTATTTCTGATCTAGAAAAAAGCCACGCGGGCCCCGTAAGTAAAGTCATCCCTACCGTGACATCTCAGGAGTTACATGGTGTTTCTTTATTTACGTGCAGCACCCGAGTGAGTGCTGAGCAGCGCAGCGAATTTGTAAGCCTGCTCTCCGCAATCGGCACTGCGCAAGAAGTAACAGAGGACGTCATCGAGACTGCCACCATCATCAGCAGCAGCGCTCCAGGCTTGATTGCAGGAATACTCGAATCCTTTGCCATGGCAGCTGTACGCAAGACACCACAGCTGGACATCGAAACAGCACGCAGCATATTGGTAGAGACCATGCTCGGCACCGCTCTGCTTTTGAAAAATGAACAGCTAAGCTTTGATCAGCTGATCACTCAAGTAGCGACCAAAGGCGGGATTACAGAAGAAGGACTGCGTGTCTTGGACAAAACTCTTCCTGGCGGGTTCGACGAGCTATTTGCTATGACGGAGTCCAAGCATGCAATGCTCAAGGAGCTCTTGCAACAACAAATTGCGAAGTAGCAAATCGACAACGAGATAAAGGAGAAAGTGACAGTGAAAATCGGTTGGATTGGACTCGGCAACATGGGGATTCCAATGGCGAGCAATTTGCTTGCAGCAGGCTATGACCTGTATGTTTGGAATCGGACACCGGACAAAGCAGCACCCCTGCTGGCTCTTGGGGCTAAACAGTCAGCGACACTTGCACAGTTGGTCGATGAGTGCGATATCTTGTTTACAATGGTCAGTGATGATGACGCTGTAAAAGCGATTTATACAGGAGCAAATGGTCTGCTTTCTGCCGCAGTCAAAGGAAAGCTGGCAGTAGATATGAGTACCATCGCACCAGATACATCTCGCTTTTTGACTGAGCAGGCAAAAAAAGTAGGTTTGCGCTTTCTTGATGCCCCTGTCTCGGGAAGCGTAGGTCCTGCCAAGGACGGCACACTCGTCATTATGGTTGGCGGCCAGCAGGCGGATTACGAGGAAGCAAAACCGATGCTGGACAAGCTCGGCAAAGTAGCGCTGCACCTGGGGCCGAACGGATCAGGCACATCCGCCAAGCTCGCGATCAATCTGCTGCTTGGAATTACTGTGCAGGGTGTTTCTGAAACATTGCTCTTTGCTCGCTCTCTTGGGATTAGCAGCGAGCAAATGCTTCACATCATTTCGGAAAGTGCGGTAGGAACCCCTCTCATCCGCGGAAAAGCTGCCTCGATACTCGCCGATGATTTCCCGGCTGCCTTTGCTTTGAAGCATATGGCAAAAGACCTCCGACTCGCAAAGGAAGCGGGCGTATCCACGCCTTTGGCAGATACGGCGAATGCGAGCTACCGTCAGGCTTTGGAGGGCGGGCTCGGTGAAATGGATTTGATGGCGATTATCCGGCATTTGGAACAGAAAAAGGAAGTTGTAGCCGCCAAGTAGTTAATTGGCTCTGAAAACGCTAAAAGACCGGAAGCGAATTCCGGTCTTCTTTTATGATTCACCAATTTCTATTCAACCATTTTTATTGCTGTGACTTCAGCCATTCATTCAACAGCTTTGCATCTTCAATCGCTCGTTTATCCCCTAAAATATCTCCTGGCTTGTTGCCTTCGCCGATGAGATAGCCGTCATATGCTGTTCCCACAAAAGACAAAACGTATTGGAATTGCTGGATCAGCGGAAGTCCTTTTAGACGAGGGTGATCGCCGCCTGTCGTGATCACATACGCGCGCTTTTGCCCCATCGATTCTTTGAAAGAATAGCGCTTATCCCGCAAGCTTTGCGACCAGCGATCCACAAAATTTTTCATGTAGCCAGACATGCCGTACCAATAGATCGGAGTGGAAAAAATGATAAAATCATGCGCCATCACAGCTTCGATCACTTCATCATAATCGTCTGCAACGGAAGCGAGGCCGTCTGCATCATGTCTTTGATCGTGAATCGGGCGAATCTCCTTTTCTCGCAAACGAATGCTTGTATGAGGAATTCCCTGCAAAGCCAAATTGGTCAATTGCTCGGTGTTTCCTTCCTCTCTTGAGCTGCCGTGCAAAACGAGAATCTTCAATTCCAATCACTCCATTTCCATTTTTCCCATCTGTTTTCTCACCTATATTGTATCAAAAAACCCTCCGGCAATCTCTGCCAGAGGGTGACACTTACGATATAGAAGCACGAGCTTGCCGGTTCGCCTGTTGATACAGCTTCCATGCAAGCAAAAAGCCGACAATCAAAAGCCCAGCAGAAAGGTAATACACCGCTCTCGTTCCCATCCATTCCGCAAACGCTCCCATGATAAGAGACGAGACTCCAAATACCATCATGTCAATCGTCCCTTTTGCGGACAATACATACGGCAATGCCGATTCCTCTGTTTGCTGCTGCAGAATCGTCTGTTTACTGACCAGGAACATTTCCAGAAAAGGTCCCAGCAAAAAGGAAAACAGCAGGGCAACAATCGGATACGTGCTGCTACCAAATGCAAAGGTAATCAAGCTTGAACAAATGGTCCCGATCGTGATCGCCTTATACAGATGACGCTTGAGCCGATGAGCGAGCATTAGCAGCACACTTCCGCCAGTAATCGCTCCGAGCATGTAGCCAGCGTTGATGTATCCCCACCATGCCTCGCTACTTCCCAATTCATCAAGAACAAAAGGCAGCAATATCGCCGAAATCCAGGCTGCACCTGACATCCCAACTACGATATCCATGGCAACCAGCAGCTGCAGTGATGGCGTATCCCGAATGATTCTCCAGCCTGTGAGCCAATTCGTTTTAACCTGCCGTGGTTCGGACTGGCTGTCTTCTTCCTTTTTGCCATCCTTTGCAGGAGCAACACCTAGCATCGCTACTGTTGCCACCACATAAGCTCCTACTGTTCCTAAAAGCACAACGCTTGCCCCCAGCCACGCAACTAGCAGCCCTCCTGCCGCCCAACCAGCAAAATGTACCGTTTGATCTGAGGTTGCCAAAAGCCCATTCGCACGCATCAGCTCGGAACGATCAACTAATCGTGAGACAAGGGCATTGCGGGCTGGATTTGCCCAACCATCCATAAAGGCAATCATAGCCGCAAGTATGAATAGCAGCCAGATCACTAGCTTTTGCTCGCCTACTCCCATCGCCACGACGAAAGAAGCAATAGCCAGCAAAATCGTCTTGAGCCCTTGAGACAGCACAAGCATCCGCTGCAGGGACAAGTGCTGGAAAACCAACGGAGCGAGGAAGCTGGAAAGTGACTGTGACGTCACGTTGACCACTGGAATAAAAGCAGTGTACATCACAGAGTTAGTAGCCGCGTACATGACTGAGATAAACGCGACAATATAAAAAACATCCCCCAGATTGGCCAGAGTCTGACCCGCCCAGAGGCAAATAAACCGTCTATTCCACACGGTGTGAGGCCTCCTGTCGGTTCAGGACTTTATTTAATTGTCCTGTTGGAATAAAAAATTAGTTCCACCGACAACTCATCACAATGGAGGTGCACCTCGTTTGCTTCAAATTTCTCTCATTATATTCCGGAATCTGTCTGCTGCATAGATTTGTTTTTAAAAAAGCTGTAATACACCCAGCCGGCATTGATAAACAAAAAGGCACTGGTCATGAAAAAGACCCCGCTGATGCTTACATAGCCCGCCAGAAAACCGCCAATCATCGGCCCAAGCATACTGCCAATGCTGACAAAGCTGTTATTGTAGCCGTATACGCGACTCACCATATGTACAGGCGTCGCTCGCCGCAAGAGCGAATTGACAGAAGGCAACAGTCCTCCTAGTGACAAGCCAAGCAGGAATCTCAGCAATACGAGCTGCCACACGGTTGCAACCAGCCCCTGTGGAATGAACAGGATCGCTGACATAAGCAATGCACCCAGGAGTACCTTTTGCGAGCCATAGCGATCTCCCAATCTTCCTAAGCGCGGTGAAGCGAATACGTTGGCAATCCCCATAGCTGCCTGCACAAGTCCTGCCCACAACGCTACCTTGGCTCCTTCTGATCCGAGCAGCTGAGCGATGTAAATCGGCAAGACAGGAATAATGCTGAACAAAGCAAACTGGATCATAACCGTTACAAAAAAGAGCGCAGGCAGCTCTTTGGAAGAAAATATCATATGAAAATCTTCACGCAGGCTGGAGCGATCCTTTTTCTCTGGCGGCACAAAGTTTTCTTTTACCGTAAAAGTAATCACCAGCGTGGCAAGCAAAAGCAAGCATCCCGTGATGACAAAAATCATTCGAAAACCGATGCGCTCTGCCAAAAGCCCGCCAAACAGCGGCCCCATGATGGTTCCCGCCGTAATACAGGATTGCAGCATACCTTGTGCCCAGCCAATCTGCTCCTTTGGCACGGACGAGGCGACTAGCGCTGTACTCGCAGGAATAATTCCTCCCACCAAACCGTTGATTAAACGCAGTGCCAGCAACTGCCATACGCTTCCGGCAAACCCGGTCAACGCTACTGTAATCGACATAAAATAGCCAGAGCGCAAAATCATGATCTTACGCCCGTGCTTATCCGCCAGATTTCCCCAGATCGGGGACACGAGACCTGCCGTTAAAAAGTTGGCTCCGAAAATAATGCCTGCCCAAGCAGTTACTTCATGCGGATCCTCTATCCCGAAATCTTGCTGAATGTACAGAGGTAAAAAGGGCATGATCATGCTCATCGCTACCATCACGACGAACAACGACCCACATAAAACATATAAATTGCGGCGCCATATCTCCATCGGATTCCCCCCGTTCCCTCTGCTTAGCTGCTACGATACTTCGTCGGTTGCATTCCCTAAATCTTGTACACTCCACAGGCCATGGTAAACGCCCCTTTTTTCAAGTAATTCCTCATGCTTCCCTTGCTCAACAATTTGTCCTTCTTTCATGACAACGATTTTATCGGCGTGGGTAATCGTCGATAAGCGATGCGCGACGATGATTGTCGTCCGCCCTTTTGTCAATCTCGATAGCGACTCCTGAATCGTGTGCTCCGATTCCAAATCGAGGGCAGATGTCGCTTCATCCAATATCAGAATGCCCGGATCACGCAAAAAGACACGGGCGATGGCGATCCGTTGCTTTTGTCCTCCGGAAAGCTTGACACCGCGCTCCCCCAGCTCCGTATCGTAGCCATCCGGCAAGGCCGTAATAAAATCATGGGCATGCGCTGCTTTCGCTGCTTCATAGACGGACTGATCGTCTGCATCCGGATTGCCCATTAAAATGTTTACTTTTGCCGATTCACTAAACAATATATTGTCTTGTTGAACCATCCCGATGTGATTGCGCAAATTCCGCTGCTTAACGTCCCGAACATCAACACCATCAATCGTAATTCGCCCCTCTGTCACATCCCAGAAGCGTGGCAACAGACTGATCAGTGACGACTTCCCGCCACCGGACATGCCCACGATCGCTACCGTCTCGCCTGATTCAATCGTTAAATCAACATTTTGCAGGACAAGTGGTCCTTCTTCCCGATAGCGAAAGGAAACATTCTCAAAGCGAATTTCTCCACGGATTCGTTTGGTTGCGGGATCGACCGGCAGCTCCCCTGCATTTGGCTTGTCTACGATGTCATATGTCTCATCAATAAACTCAAACATCCTGTCCATCGAAGCAATCGCCTGTGTCAGGACTGTGCTCGAGTTGACCAACCGTCTCAGCGGTGTATACAGCCGATCCAAATACGCATAAAACGCAACGAGTGTCCCTACACTCATGTTTCCCCCGATTACCTGATATCCTGCATAGGCGATGACGAGCAGAGGCGCAATATCCGTAACTGTATTGATCACGGAGAAGGTTCGGGCATTCCAGCGCGTATGAGTCAGAGCTTTATGTAAAAAGTGATTGTTTTCTTTGGCAAATTCCTTGCTCTCATGCTCTTCCAAGGCGAAGCTGCGAATCAGAGACATGCCATTCACACGCTCGTACAAATGCCCCTGTAAATGCGCCAATGCGGCTGATCGGTCCTTTGTCAGCTGACGTAAGCGCTTATAGAAAAATTTGACAGAAATGCTGTACAACGGAAAGACTACGATGGCGACAATCGTCAGCTCGACATCCATGTAAAACATGATCCCCAGCGTCATGACGATCGTAATCGTGTCCAGCCATAGATTCATCAAGCCTGTCTCTACAAAGCTTTTGGTCGACTCTACATCGTTTATTACCCGAGAAATGACCTCGCCTGTCTTGGTGTTGTTGTAGTAACGCATCGAAAGTCTTTGCAAATGCGAGAACAATTGATTGCGAATATCAAACAAAATGCGGCTGGATACCCACTGCGCGTAATATTGCCGGATGTATTCCACAGGAGCGCGAACAACCGTAAACAACAAGAACGTTCCAAGCATCAGCCAGAAAAGCTGTGTGAGTTTTTCCTCTTGAGGAAGAGGACTAGGCAAAAGATCGTCAATGACATACTTGATGAGAAGCGGTAAAGCGAGTGGGATTGAGAATTTAATAATGCCAATGAAAACGGTACCCAAAATCTGCTTCCAATAAGGCAACACATATGCCATGTAGCGGCGTATGCTCAAGCATCATACCTCCTTTGCAAATAAGGAAATCCCTCCCCCGAATTTACGGGAAAGGGATTATTCCTCATCATCTCGTACTAAAAGATAACGCTCGTACCAACGCTGGACGAAGCCGCTTTGAAATGGACCACGACGTGCGCTTACCCAATCCAATACTTCTCGCAGCGCTGTCTGTACTCTTTCCACGACAAACGGAGGGTAGTTCATCTGTCTGGAATGCAGCAGAAACTCCTCTTCATCGAGAATTGAATACGTCATGTCGGGAAACACTTTTACGTCGAGATCATAGTCTATGTAGCTGAGCAACTGACCCTTCATGCTAAAGGGTGAACCAAGGTTGCAATAATAGTAAATGCCGTCGTCGCGAATCATGGCAATGGTATTGAACCACTGTCCTCGTCCAAATGTACAAATGGCCGGTTCGCGCGTACGCCACTCCCGTCCGTCTGATTCTGTCACCTTGACCCGATCATTTCCCCCAATCACCACCGCATCACTGGTATGAATCAGCGTGGATTTGTCCCATATGCGGTGCAACGAATGGTCGTGTTTATAGCTTTCAATGCGGATATTGGAGCCCGGAGTTGGTGACATGACTCTCCCCTTTCTTCTCTTCTCTATCTGAATGGGGACAAGCCTCCTTAAGAAGAGAGCTTTTTGGAAAGTGTAACATATTTTTGTACTTCATAGCCAAGCGAAAGGTAAAACGGAAGGACTTCGGGATTAGCCTGGTTGACCATAATCAGAACGTTATTGACGCCTCTTTGCTTGAACCGTTTTTCAATCGCGGCAACGAGTTCGCGTCCTATGCCACTGCCTTGCATCTCGGGAAGAACGGCAAGCCGGTAAAAGTAAGCACGAGCACCATCGATGGTGCCTACTACGACTCCGACAACCTTTCCTTCCATTTCTGCAACCATAACCAGATCGCTGTCCCATGCCAGCTGTTGGGCCAAGTCGTTCAACGACTCCGTCTCCGATTGGTCCAAACCCGTTTCCTGCCAAATCCTTGTGATAGCCGAATAGTCACCGAGTCGAAACGGACGAATCAGCATACGTTGCCTCCTTCGTAGCCTTCTTGCTCTATTGTACAACACTTGGACAACTTTGTCTTGTGTGGTAACACGTCAAAGTCTCCAACTCCAAGCTTTCGCATCAGTAAAATTTTAGGTTAAAAGAGAAATTCCGCCGTCTACAATCAGTGTTTGTCCACGAACCATCCATGCCTTGTCTGAGAGTAAAAACATAACTGCATTCGCCAAATCTTCCGGCTCTACGATACGACCAGCAGGTGTACGTTCTGCAGAGCTGCCGAGCAATTCTTCGCGATTCGGGAAATGCTTGAGAGCATCTGTATCTACTGCGCCACCGGAAACGGCGTTGACGACAATGTTATGTGGAGCGAGCTCAACAGCCAGATAACGAGTGATCGCTTCTACCGCTGCCTTGGACACGCCTACTGCTGTGTAGTTGTCCAGAACACGGATCGATCCGAGGCTGGACAGGCTGACGATTTTTCCGCCGTTGCCACCCTTGATCATTAGTTTTGCCGCTTCTTGTGCACAAAACAACAGCGCTTTACTGTTAATTTCCATCGTCCAATCCCAGTGGCTTTCTTCCAGCTCCATCAATGGACGAAGAACACCAGATGCCGCATTATTCACGAATACATCCAGGCGACCGAATTCCTGGTCGATTTCTGCGAATAGCTCCTTGATTTTTGCCACATCACCTACGTTTGCTTTAATCAAGTGCACACGTGCACCCTTTGCTTCCAGCTCAGCTGCTGCTTCTTTGGCCGCTGTACGGTTACGGAGATAATTCAGGACGAGATCATAGCCCTGTTCAGCCAGCTGCATAGCAATTGCTTTTCCGATCCCTCTCGTTCCCCCGGTTACTAATGCTACTTTTTTTGTATTCATAAAAGTATTGCCTCCTAATCAGACCAACTATTAACAGCAGGTACTAAAACTTAAAACCACTCATTTATTATACAACTCCCGTTCGGCTTTTTCTACAAGTGCCGTTTTTGTACCAGTGATTGGAACTACTGTAGGCAAGCCATACTATACGAGCATCATCAATAAATACAGCTATTTCACCTGATCGAGCTGTCTATTTGCCTGCGGAGGAGGACAACGAATGTACATAGGACGAGACCTGTCCGAATTAACTTTGGAGCCGATTGAACGTTGGGAGCTGAACGAGCTTTTGTATCATCAGCATATTTTTTCTCAATTAGCTCTCTATCTTAGTGCAGAGGGCGCCTCGCTTCATATCAAAATAATCCGGGAGCTCGAATCACGCGGACCGATCAACGGTGATAGCGGGGGTTGGGACCACTCATCAACTCCGATTTATGATTAATAGTAGAAAAAGGCAGAGCAGATTCTCTTGAATGAGGATCTGCTCTTTTTCCTTTCCTGTAAAATGATAATAGCCTTCGAAAAAATTTCTTTTGCAATCTTGTAACCTTTTTCTCTTTTTTACGGATAAGTAGGCAGAAGAAAGTGAGGGATAACCATTCATGAAGAAAATGATCAAACTCGTCTGCCTGCTGGCAACCACCAGTCTACTGGCGGCAACACCTATTTACGCGACACAGCAGAGCAATAAAACAGCAGAGAAGGCTCAATCCGGGGCTGTAGCGGATATTATGAAAACGATTGATGCTTCTATAGCCAAGGCCAAAACGCTTTTGCCTTACTTGGGCGACTATCCGTATAAAACTGTGACGATTGATGAAAGCGGCGATAACACCGTTCGCGTTTTGCTGAAAAAATCCGAAGACGAAGAAAATATCCTGCCAAACGTCGTGCTTTGGTTCGATAAAAAAACGGGTGAATTAAAGCGGTTCCGCTTAATAAAAGATGCAAATACGGATGAGAGCCTGGCAAAGAAAGAACAGGCTGTCCAGCAGGCTACTGCCTTTCTCAAGCAATGGTATGGAGAAGACATGCGGGGATATCGTTATAATCCGTACCTCTCTCATACGCTCGGCATCCCGTTCTCCAAAAGCGTAAATGGTCTCTTTTACCCTAGTCAAAGCCTGCGAATAACGGTAGACGCAGCTGGGCGAATTACCGAGGGTGGACAAGCTCCCGTGCCTGATTCCAACTTTAACTATCCAGTGCCGCCCGTGGAAGAAACCGAGTTTGACGACCCGAAAGACGCGATTCCAGTAGAAGAGATGGAATCAATGGTTGCTAGCATGATGACTCTCTCCCATGACGGTGATACTTTCATCTATGAACCCATGTTCTCCGGGTATATCGATGCCAAGACAGGAAAGAATCTGGAAATTCAACAAGCAAAACACGATACCCCAGGTCCACTGATTAAAGTAACACCAAGTGGAACAGCCTTTTCTGTAAAAACAAAGGAAGAGGCTGCCTCCTATTTGAAAAAAGAACGCGGCATCAAAGCAACGGCAGCAGAGATCCGGGAAGAATTTACACGGGATCAAACAAAGAAACGTTTTTGGTGGAAGGAAGGAACCGAACAGGAAGCACTCGTCCAAGCGGATGCAACAACCGGGGAAATTGTCACCTACTTTACCATCGATACTGATCAGAATGCAGCAAAAAACGTGACACGCGAGCAAGCTAGACTTTTGGCAATCAAAGAAGTAGAAAAATATTTGCCTAGCGGTACAAATGAATTGATGGAAATTGTAAATCACCGCGGTGAAAACTGGCGCGGAAATATGTTCACCTTTGTTCCGGTACATCAAGGAATTCCAAATCTGTCTCACGGATTTACAGTCAATGTGTACGGGGAACAAGTTACTGACTTTTTTGGATTAACCAAGGCTACATTAGCATCCAAGCCATCTGAGGGTATAAAGATTGTTTCTGCAGAACAAGCAGCAAAAGCATTTTTGAAGGACAACCCGCTGCAACTGATTTACTTCTATCCGAAAGACAACGGAAAGCAGGCTGTCCTCACCTATCAGGCTCCACAAGGCTATTCTTTGAGCAAGATCAATGCCGTAACCGGAGAAATCATCGTGCCGAAGAACGAATAAGGAGGAAGTGTTTTGCATGACGAGCTTAGCGAGAGAATTCGTCTTATTTATCAGACTCACTACAAGGACGTCTACTCCTTTTTACTCTATTTCACAAACAATCAAAACGAGACCGAGGACTTGACCCAAGAGGTGTTTACGAGCTTGTTGCGCTCACTCCCGAGCTATGATGGGCGCGTAGTGATCAAGACGTGGCTGTTTTCCATCGCCAAATACATCGCTATCGATTATTACCGCAAGCAAAAGCTGAAGCTGTTCTTTTCCGAAAAACTCCTGCGCAATATCGTCACAACTGAGGGCGTGCCAGAAGCCGAGCTAGCGCACAAGGAAGAATTGGTAGAATTGAAAAAAGCTTTGCAAAAGCTAAAGCCCAGCTATCGTATGGTCATTATTTTACGCAGTATCAAAGGATATAGCATCAAGGAAACAGCAGAGCTTCTGGCGATTTCAGAAGCAAAAGTAAAAGTAGATTATCATCGCGGATTAAAACAGCTCCAGCGTTATATGATCGAACCTAAGGAAGGAGGGTGGCAAAATGAATTCGTTTGAGGAACTGGAACGACAACTGAAGCGATTGCCTGAGCTGGAGCAGTCACCACGACCGGAATATATTGCTTACTTGGATGAAAAACTGCAAAAAGAAGCGACCGCTGTAAAACGCCGGATACGTCATCGCCGCATCTTGACTCATACGGCAACAGCAGCAGCCGTCATACTACTGGGAAGCTGGGTTACAGCAATGCCTTGGCAGCAGCCTTCACCGCAGGCATCTACCGCCCCAGCAATTTCGAATATCGCTTCTCTACCTCTTGATCATCCACAAGAGCCAGCAGCTACCACCCATGTCGCGGAGCAGCCTAAACCTGCCGAGCAAACACAAACAAAAGCACAAGTGCCAACACCTCCAGCCAACACAGGAGTGTCCGAAGCACAAGCCAATTCGCCAACAGTTAACGTAAAAGAGCAGCCACCCGCTGAGCAGTATAACGACGAGCCAGACAAGCAGTCCCCTCCACTCCAGATTGCCCAGGCTTATTTAAACGAAATGCTCGGAGATGAAAGCCAGCAATACACGGTTAATAACAAGCAGACCGATCTGAAGGAAGGGAAAATTGTTTTCAGTCGTATGATTCATGGTGTTCCCTTTTATAACGACAGCTATTCGGTAGGCGTAGAGCATAATACGGTAAGCTATTTTACATTCAATCGTTTGCCTGAGAAGCAGCGCAACTTGTCTCAATTTCCTCCCCCGGAAAACATTCTCTCTGAAAAAGAGGCATTGGAAATCATTGCAGGCACGATGCAGCCTGTCTATCGGTACGACAAAAATGGCGCACTGACCAAGCGCTACGAACTGGATTTTCCCGGCTATTTGGATGCGAAAACAGGAAAAATGCTCGTAAAGCCGGAGCAACTATCACAGGTTCCGTCCCCCAAATCATCTATCCCTGTGAAATCACAAGGGAAAAAGCTCGCGGTACATTCTGTGAATGACGTTATCACTTTTCTTCAACAGGAATTCGGCGTCACCTTTGATGGAGAGCGAGGCACATCTCCCACTTCCATCTCGTATGGCAAAGGATCGGGAACGGAATACACATGGGCTGGAGCTGATAAAACGATTACTGCTCAAATAAGCCCAAATGGCCTGCTGACCGCCTATCATGTTCAGGAAACCGGGGATGAGACCACCGGAACGAAGCGAGCCCCACGAGAAGATGATCAAAAAAAGGCGATTAACTATCTACAACGTTATCTCGACAAGCAGATAACGGCGGTTGGCTACCTTGGATCAAGCTGGAATGAACGAGAAATTCAGTACACCTTTGGCGCTTTCGTAGACGGAATCCCGCTCAAGGGTCGTACCTATCACGTTACGCTTGATCAGAGCGGGAAAGTCGTCGGAATGGAATACAGCAAGAATGCCTCCAAAAATCCGCCACTGTCCTTTGAAGCCACCTCCAGAGAAGCTGCCATCTCCGAGTACTTGACACAGCACAAGCTTGAGCTGGTCTATATATGGCCGAAAAAGGCTTCGGATGACGAAAACTCAACTGATGCTCCACAGCTCGTGTACCAGCAAAAATGAATCTGCCCTATCTTGCAAAAAGTGGCGTTTCGCTTGCTTCGCCACTTTTTGTAACCTGTTCACAGAAATGAAAAATTGTCAGAAAATAATTACTTTTTGAAAATAGGTGAAAAAGTGCTTTACTTCAAGAAGAAATTCCCATATTCTTAGAGTACGTTCTAAAACACTACGAAAGAAAAGGAGGCTGCGACAAATGATGATGATGAATGTACTACAACCCATTTCTGCTGTTTATGATCGTCTTATCGTTGTTACAACTAAATATGGCAGCGCCTCCTGGACCGACGAATCGTAGTTGTTATTCGTATCTTAAACATTCCCTTTTCGTCAAATATCCGACCACAGGCGTTGTTGCTTGTGGTCTTTCATTTTCTTTGTGTTCCCAAAAGACCGCTGGCGTTTTGCCCGTGGTCTTTTTCTTTCTCTATAAATCAAAAAATGGATGGAATTCAATTTTTACCCTTAGAAGGGAGGTGATCGGATATGATACTGAACTTTTTGTTGTTCACAATCAAGATTGAACGCAAACACGTAAATGCTGAGCAACGTCTTGCTACGTACGCTCGTACACGGTACCTTGAGGAGCGTGCGGAAGCCCACGCGATTCAAGCTGCACAATTGATTAGCCACATCTAATTTTGGTAAACAATTACGTTGAGGAGGGATTTTTTTATGAAAACCAAACAAAGACGTCAGATGATGAGATTTACAGGAGTCAAAGCGATAGATGGCAGCTGACTGCACCACACTACAGGGATGGGAGGGATACATTCATGTACATTCCGATGATTTTTTTCACCATCATAATCGAGAAACGGAAAGTGACTCCTGAGCAACAGGAGGCACACTATTTGCAAAAGAAAGCAATTGCCGAGTGGGAAGAGCAAAAGCATCAAATCGCGATGCAATTTCCTGAGTATTTGTATCGCTAATATACGTGGACGGCTAAAAAGCAAAAAAAAGAAGATCAGGTCTCTTTGGGACGTGATCTTCTTCATTTTTAGTCTGCTTCGCGCAAAAGCTCTGCCAAGATTTTGGCGAGTATGTCCGCTGACGCGTATTCTTCTTCTAACGTATTCTCCATCCCGCCTATTTCAACGAGGACGGCATGTGGATGTAAATCCTGATTCCAGTAGACGGGACTCATGCCCTTTTGCTCAAGCACCTCGATAGGAAACTCCGGGTACATTTCCTGTGCCTTTTTGCTAATTTTTTGTGCGAAGTCCAGGTTTCGTCCCCAATTCGGATGGGAGTGATTAATGACCAGCCTGATTTTTGCCACTTCGGTGTCATTGATCTTGTGGGTGGTCATGTTTCTTTTTCTATTGTCACGGTGAACATCTAAAACCATTTGGATGTCTGAATGAATCGCTAACATCTCTTTTACGTTTTCACGTGACATCAAATACAGCTCATTGAAGTCTCTTTGCTGGTTTTTTGCCTCGTTTGCAAAGTCAATGGGCGACTGGATTGCACTTACCTTATTTGACTGTAAGGCATCTGCCAACCTTTTGCCTACTAGCGAAATATTGTGGTGTGGATCATTCAAAGAATGAATCTCAGTAGATGTTTTTGTCTCAGAAACAAATGACTCCTGGCTATGTGTGTGATAGATCAAAACAGAGGGAGAATTCGCTTCTCCAACTGTGGCAGGAGCCTCGGACTCTGCGTTTAATTTGAGGGTAACAATCAGCAACAGACATGTGATAATACCACATGCTACGCTAAAGTATCGCAGCGCTCCGCTTTTTGCTTCCATCTGGTTTGCCTGCTTCACCAGCTTCACCCCCAGCCTCGCGACAAACTGTCTGTCCGGCTCTTCTGCCAATTCCTTGATTTGCTTCTCCAGCTTGTCTTTATTTGGCATGTAAAGACTCTCCTTCCTCTAAAAACAACTCACTCTTTAGTTGTTTTAATGCCCGATGATAGCTGACATTTACCTTTCCTTTGCTCCACCCCAATATTTCGGCCGTTTCCTTCACACTCAGCTCATTCACACAACGAAGGATGATGACTATTCGATATTTTGCCTTGAGCTTGTACAGGGATTGTTCTAATTTCGCACGCTCCTCCTTTTCTACGAGTGCTTGTTCTGGCAGACCATTTTTTGAAGGAAGGATGCGCAAAAGCTGGCTGGAGAAGTGAATCAGTTTTTTTCTGCGATAATGATCAATCCCTGTATGCTTTGCAATAGAAAGTACCCATGTCTTAATTGACGATCGCTTTTCGAATGCAGGTAATGCTTTTAATACCTTGATAAACACTTCTTGAGTTAGATCTTCCGCCTGACTTTTGGTTCCGGTGAACAGTAGAAAAAAATGATAAACATCTCTGTAGTACTGCTCATAGATGCACCTAATCTGTTCCGAAAGACGGGCTTGATCCTGCAACCAGAGACACTCCCTTCTTATTGGGATACTCTTTAGTCGAACAATTCAGAAAAAGGTTACAATACTTTTTAAAAAGAGTCAGATAAAACTAAAAGCCGCCGAGATGCTCTCGACAGCTTTTCTACTCATGCTGACCTATCTAATTATCTCTGCAGCAACTGCCTGATCTTGTGATGAGCCATGGGGAATGTATACGAGTCCAGCTCTTCCCATGCTTCATAACGGGCATGAGTCGGTAATTCCTCACCATCAATCCAGTCACAGGACCAGACCTGCATGTTCCATTGCAAGTGGGAGAAAATATGCTGAACCTCGCCAATCGGCTCCAGCACCTCGACATCGATACCGAATCGCTCGCGCAGTCCATTGGCAAGTGCTTCGCGTTTGGCTGTGTCCTTGTCTGCATCGGACTCCACCATCGGGAATTCCCACATCCCAGCCAAGAGCCCCTGCTCCGGACGCTTGTTGATCAATACCTTGCCATCACGCACGATGACACCAACCTGCAGGCTTACAGGACGTGGCGGCTTTGCCTTGCCTTTGATCGGCAGCTCCTCCTGAACGCCTTCCTGACGTGCCATACAGTAATCAAACACCGGACAGGTCAGGCATTGCGGCGTCCGTGGAACACAGACCATCGCACCTAGCTCCATCAATGCCTGGTTGAAATCTCCAGCTCTCCCGACAGGAATGACTTGCCTTACGAGATGCTCAATTTTGATTCGTGTGGCTGGCCTCGCTATATCATCGGTCAAATACAGCAAGCGAGAAAATACCCGCATCACATTGCCATCTACGGCTGGCTCGGCCTTTTCATACGCGATGCTGAGGATCGCTCCTGCTGTATACGGACCAACGCCTTTTAGCGTCGCGATCTCCTCAGGTGTATCTGGCACGACACCGCCGTAACGCACCGTTACCTCGCGCGCAGCCGCTTGCAAATTGCGAGCGCGGGAGTAATAACCAAGCCCCTCCCATGCCTTGAGCACATCTTCCTCTGGTGCCTTGGCCAGATCAATTACGGTCGGAAATTTTTCCATGAAATTTGCATAATAAGGTTTAACGGTCTCTACCCGAGTCTGCTGCAGCATGATTTCAGATACCCAGACACGATAAGGATCGCGGTTAATGCGCCAAGGCAAATCACGCTTCTGAGAGTCGTACCAGGCTAGCAAATCCTTGGCGAATCCGAATACGTGAAATTCTTCCGGTAGTGTATATTGCAAACTGGTTTCTATTTTCCTAGCCATTTCTTTTTTGTCTGCTCCTTTTGTTAAAAGCTATAGCTCAGCTGCACGAAAAGCCCACACATTCAGCTTGCCCGCTCCCGCCACACAGTTGCAAAAGTCCCGATCTGCGAGGCGGACTGCCTTGATTTGCTCGTATTGCTCCAACGTATCTACATCAAAGGCTTCTACGAACAATCCTGGCTGATCCACACCTTCCCAGGAGCGATACTGCTTTGCGCCCATTCCTTCCATGCGGGCAGCGATATCAGCGAGTAGCAGCATCCCATAGGTGCGCTTTTCAGGCTCTAATTTATATTCGATAAAAACAGTGATCACAATAGGCGCCCTCCCCTTCGAGGTTTATCCCCTACATCATACCTTTCTCGCCCAATGGGAACAAGCTCACAATTTTTTTCAGCAGAATGAGGGAAATATATCGTCCCGCGCGCTATAATAAACAATAAAGATCAGCCTGTAAGGAAGGGAGGAAGACAACGATTCCATGGATACCGCCACACACTTTGCCATGGGCTTTGGATTAGCCGGTCTCGCCTATCTCGATCCTGTTGTAGCTTCTACTCCGGCACTCGCAGGAGCCGTCATGATCGGCACGGTCATCGGCTCGCAAGCACCTGATCTGGATGGCTTGGTCCGCCTCCGTGGCACCGCAGCCTATATACGCAACCATCGGGGAGTTTCGCACTCTGTTCCGGCACTGTTTCTCTGGACAGGAGCGATTTTTGTCCTCATACAGGCAATTATGCCGCAAACACACTGGTTCCATCTGCTCAGCTGGATCTTTTTAGCGGTTTGCCTGCATGTATTCGTTGACTTGTTCAATTCGTATGGCACCAAGGGCTTGTACCCGTTTCGCGATAAATGGGTCGCTCTCAACGCCATCTTCATTTTTGACCCGTTCATTTTCGCCGCTCACCTCGTCGGCTTCTTGCTCTGGGCTTCGGGCGTCGATCCGGGCAGGTCGTTTCTACTGATTTACATCATTATCGCCGGCTATTACTACTGGCGGGTTCAGGTTCAAAAACGAACGACAGAGCTGGTACGACAACGCATCGGAAAAGCCGGGACCTACACGATCATCCCTACACTTTCGTGGACGTACTGGACTTTTGTTGCCAAGACTGAGCACCACTGGTACGTAGGCGAGGTTGTTTCCGGAGATGTCGTCATTCTCGACACATTTTCCATCAAGCCCGAAAATGAGCGAATCGCTGCTGCCAAAAAAAGCTTAAAGGTGCAATCCTTCCTCGCCTTCACCCATCATGTGCATGTGGAGACCAAGGAACGTCCCTTTGGCTACGAGGTAAAATGGATCGATCTGCGCTATCGCTCCCGCTTTCAAGGAAAAAGTCATTACATGTTTGTCGCTGTTGTGTATCTCGGCTTTGATCTGACCATTCGCGATTCGTTTGTCGGCTGGATTCATCGCGGTGAGGATCAGCTCAGCAAAAAATTGGATTCCAATCGGCAGTTAGGGTAGATATATGAAAACCTAGGACCGTCCAAAAAGCAAAAGCTTTGGGCGGTCTTTGTCTTTCTCATCTGACCCGCTTCATTTGTGCAAAATTGCCCCTTTATACCAAGTCAGAAACCGATTACGATCGTTTTACAAGCAATCTTAAATCGTAAACTGACTGGAGGACCTGCCATGATTCCCATCCGATATTCCAAACGCACCATTACTGATCAAGAGCAAATTGACGCCTTTTTACTCCAAGCCAAGGTCGGTAATCTCGGTTTAGCAAACGAGCTCGAGCCGTACATACTCCCTTTGAATTTTGCCTGGTGGAATGGCTGTATTTACTTTCATGGCGCTGATTCAGGCCGAAAAATCGAGATGATTAACGCCAATAATCGCGTGTGCTTTAGTGTCTGTGAAGAGTATGGCACGGTGGCTGATCCTGTCCCTGCCAATCTGGATACAATGTACATGAGTGTATTTATATCTGGCACGATCGAACGTGTACAGGAGCCCGACGAGATGCGTGACGCCATGCAAGCCATGATCGACAAATACGTGCCTGGCTACTATTCCGCTCCTTTGTCCTTGCAGCATGTGCTCAAGTATCGTTCCTCCATGGGGAGTGCCACCGCTATTTTCAGAATTACACCAACGTCCATTTCGGCAAAAGGAAACCCTCATTCCGAGAAAATGCAGTATTACCCGGGAAGAAAAGTGGAGATAGATGTGTAGCTAAACAAAAAAAGACACGCTCGCACATCGTATGCAAGCGTGTCTTTCTCTTTTTTACAGATTGGCTGGAGCAGTCATCCCCATAGTGATTGCAAGCCGGTTCCAGCAATTAATTGTATTGATTGCCATAATGAGTGCAACACATTGGCCCTCGTCAAAATGCTCTCTGACCTCTGCATACACCTCATCGGACACTCCGCCATTCGTAATGACTGTCACAGCCTCAGTCAAGGCAAGTACAGAGCGCTCCGCGTCCGTGTATACGGCGGATTCTCTCCACGCATTCAGCAAGTAAATACGTTGCTCTGTCTCTCCCAGCTTGCGCGCATCCTTCGTATGCATATCGAGGCAAAAAGCGCAGCCGTTTATTTGCGAAGCACGAATTTTGATCAGCTCGATAAGCTTTTTGTCGAGACCACTCTCTTGCACAAATTTTTCGAGCTGAAGCATTGTTTGAAATGCTTGTGGATTAGCGTTGCGATAGTTCATTCTAGCTTTCATGATCATCGTTCCTCTCGCCTTTTTATTGGTTTACACCCTCAAAGACGACTACCCACTCGATCTTGTGACAAAAAATCATGCTTTCGCGACAAGATGGGATAATTTTTCTGGATTGACCATCATGTAAAGCCGTTCGATCCGCTCCTCCTCTGGATGCAGAACGAGTTGGAAAGTTATTTTCAATTCGCCATCTGAAATCAGGGCGATTCCGTCCTGACCGTTCATAGAGCAAACCTGCATCGTCGAGCTGGGTGCCCACCGGGGCCAGATCCCAAGTAAAAAAGCAACGACACGCTGATCCGTGTAAATAGGACGGATAGCCGATTTCACTTTTCCGCCGCCGTCGCTCACAAGAACAGCATCGTGAGTCAGTAAACGTATCAACGATTTGGCGTCAGATTGAGAAATCGCTTGGATGAGCTGTGCCACCAAACGGGTGGATCGCTCCGGCTGCGCCTCTGTCTGCAAGCCGGCTCCCTTGAGCTTTTGGCCGGCACGACTGAACAGCTTGCGGCAGCTATCCTCTGTTTTTTCCAGCATCTCGGCGATTGTACGATAATCGTAGTCAAGTGCGGTACGCAATACGTAGACAGCACGCTCAACTGGAGCGAGCGTATCAAGCAAAACGAGCAAGCCGTAGGAAACTGCCTCTTTTTCCATCACTGCGTGCAAGGGATCATTGTCGCTTTTTACATCCATGAACGGTTCAGGCAGCCATTCCCCTACATACTGCTCCCGTTTCCAACGTGCGGATTTTAATGTATCCAAGCAACGATTGGTCACTGCCTTACACAAATAGCTTTTTACATGGTGAATGTCGTTGATGTCATTTTGCGCAAAAGCAAGAAACGTCTCCTGTACGATATCCTCTGCCTCGGTAATCGACCCGAGCATACGATAAGCAAGTGAAAACAGGAGGGCCTTGTACTCTTGATAAACATCCTCCATGCGATCCTGCATTACTTGGCCTCACCAAACTGCCAGATCGTATGGCTGAGACTGCCGTAACGGAAACTCATATGCACTCGCTTCGCAAAGCGAGCATCATCTGCTGCTCCCATAACATAAACCAGCGGGACGAAATGCTCGCTGCCATATACAGGAACCGCCTTGTCCGCATGAGGAGCCAGCTCACGATATTTCGCCAAATCGTCTACCTTCCATTCGGTAAGTGTTTCTTCCAGCCATTCCTCAAACTGGAGTGCCCACTCAAAAGCGCCTCCTGATGTCTCACGCATGTCGATGTGAGAAAAATTATGAACGGTACCGCCGCTTCCGATAATGAGTACGTCTTTCTCACGCAGCGGACTCAGTGCCTTTCCAATCGCATATTGCTGTTCGATCGTCAGATTTGGGTTGACGGACAGTGCGACGACCGGAATATCTGCATCCGGGAATACATGTCTCAGCACTACCCAATGTCCGTGGTCCAACCCGCGCGTTGAATTGAAGCTGACAGGTACACCCGCCTTTTGCAAAAGCTCGACTGTTTCTTTGGCAATTTCGCTGTCACCCTTGGCTGGGTATTGAATTTCATACAGCTCTTGCGGAAAGCCGCCAAAGTCATGGATCGTCGGGAAGGTATCTACAGACCCCACGTTTTGTTCAAAAGCCTCCCAGTGCGCCGAGAACATAACGATCGCCCGTGGACGGCGCGGCAAAAGACTTGGCAATTGATTCATGGCTTGTGTATATACGTTGTTTTCAATCGCAAGCAACGGAGCGCCGTGTGCGATAAAAAATGATGGCATCATGGGAAACACTCTCCTCTGAAGGGTATATAGCTTTACTTTATAAACTTAGTTACTTTTTGTAAGTATTATAACGCATATTTGTTGTGTTTACTATCCCCTTTTTTGTCGGGGGGGTAGTGGATGAGAGGAAACAGTAGAAAATGCTACAGCTTCTTGGGCCACTAGCTTGGTTGATTCACTGGACGGCTCCATTTCTAAAGAGAAACCGCGTCCAAAGTAGCCGTTTCAGGGGGCTTCTCAAAGGTGGACGCTTAAAGACGTGTTTCTCTTTATCCATTGCGCCTCGGTAGGTGTCCCAAAGAGCTTCGCATTTTCTCCTGTTTCCTCTCGCCAGCTTTTGATTTCCTCCTGGCATTTTTGAGGGTTGTCTCATTAGTAGTATAGAAGAATATCCTTGGGAAAATCGAGTAGGAGGGGGTGGCTAGCCCCCGTCCTCTCACACCACCGTACGTACCGTTCGGTATACGGCGGTTCATC
>NZ_JAWRXI010000382.1:0-241 GCF_046535075.1 Brevibacillus sp. SIMBA_040 | reverse complement strand
CATTCTAGAGCTTTGCACCCCTTACCTGGGCGAACTGAACGGATTTTATAGCGACTGGACGCCACTCGCAGGACGTCAGTCGATGTTTCCTCAGCCCAACATCGACCCCGACGACCCATGGCAATTCCGTAACTTTCGGGCGGGCTGGTGACGAATTGTAGAGGCATCGGGAGCCACCACCTACGCTTCAGGTGCCTTCTCCAACGCCTTCGACCGCCTGGGCATAGCACTGAGTGGCTTC
>NZ_JAWRXI010000381.1:0-241 GCF_046535075.1 Brevibacillus sp. SIMBA_040 | reverse complement strand
AAGAGTAGGGGGTTGTTAGTTAGCTGGCAAGGCTTTTTTCATTTTCGGAAATGGTCTGCACTTTTCGGTTGCCAAAGTGTGTACTTTTATTTTGCCAAACACAAGAGGACTCGATTTCGGCTTCCAGCATTTCTTGAATCGTGTCGCAAATAGATCCTTTAACTCTGATTGCACGTCGTCCACCGACTTCATGTTTTTCTCCTTGATCCATTGCTTGATCTGCTCTTTTGACATCATAAAA
>NZ_JAWRXI010000380.1:0-242 GCF_046535075.1 Brevibacillus sp. SIMBA_040 | reverse complement strand
AATTTGAGAGAAGATATAAACGAACGTAGATTGGCACTTTCCGAAGATATGGCAGATGATTTTATAACCGAGCTTGGTCAGTTGGAATACTTAATCTCTGTTGCCGAAGAGGAATTGAAAGCCCATGCCTAGTAAAAAAACACGCATTAATTTAACCGTCGATGATGATATGAACGAGCTTTTAACCGAGCTTTGTGATTTACAAGGCGGTATGCCTAAAGCTACCTTGATTAATAATTATC
>NZ_JAWRXI010000379.1:0-242 GCF_046535075.1 Brevibacillus sp. SIMBA_040 | reverse complement strand
ATAGTATATTTAACTTTAGATTCTTCAAAAACACCAGATAGATTTGATTGGACAGAAGACGAGATAGAAAAATTAGAAGATAAAATTGTCTTAATTCCTTCAATGATTGATAAGATTCCTAATCTTGTGGAAGATTTTTTAAATCCAGCTACGCTTTTAGTAAGAGATTTAGATATTAATTCTACGATTAGGCAATATTCAAAATTAATTCAATACCTAAATTATAATTCGATGGATTCAAT
>NZ_JAWRXI010000378.1:0-242 GCF_046535075.1 Brevibacillus sp. SIMBA_040 | reverse complement strand
CCAATGGCCGGTATCACGTGCAGGATCCGGTGTTCGCGGGCGACGGTCTTTGGACGAAGGACAAGGCTCTTGACACCGAAGCGAGCGGATATTTCCTGATTCCAGCCAGTACGCCTCTGCAACCGGGCTGGCGAGTGGTCGCCAAGGAGGAGGCCGAATCCATATGGGGTAAAGGTCCCACGAGCGCGGTCCAACCGGGCGACGCCAACGATCCGACCGCCAACAACGGACCGAACAACTGC
>NZ_JAWRXI010000377.1:0-242 GCF_046535075.1 Brevibacillus sp. SIMBA_040 | reverse complement strand
CCTTCTTTCTCCTTCCTCTGCCGCAACGGGCGGCGCGCTCGCGCTGCCGCGCGCGCGTTGCGGGTTACCGTCGTCCGATACGACCTGATCAATGAGGGCCGGCAAACGTCGGGCCGCCGTATGCGGCTGCCCGGTGGCGCGTGGTCGGATCCGGGGCGTGGATGGCGGGCGCCCCGGCCGTGCAGCGATGCGCGGCGCGGGTGCGGTATCGGTGATGCAGCGCGAATGACGATGCCGACACG
>NZ_JAWRXI010000376.1:0-242 GCF_046535075.1 Brevibacillus sp. SIMBA_040 | reverse complement strand
ACCAGTTTTACTGGTTGAAGCTGGCCTTATTTTGTTTATCTATTTAATTGATTGAATACCAAGCACAATTCAATATCATCAGTTATTGCGTCTTCCAAACGGGATATGACTTATATCAACAACTCTGTTTTCGGTAAGAAATTTGCACTCAGGAAAAGGCAAATTAAACATATAATCAGCAATAACTATGAAAAAATTAATCTTAGGAGCATCATTAATTGGATGTTCTCTGGTATCTGCAC
>NZ_JAWRXI010000375.1:0-242 GCF_046535075.1 Brevibacillus sp. SIMBA_040 | reverse complement strand
CGGCGCGGCGTTGAAGTGGGCGCCCGGGACGGCGCGACGCGGCCTCCGGGCGCCGCTATTCCTATGACGTGGCGCGATGTGCGATGGTCGGCTTTTCCTCTGTTTTCGTCGCTTCCGCCGCTTCGACCGCTTCGACCGCTGCGACAGCTTCCGCCGCTTCCGCCGCTACCACCGCTTCGACCGCTTCGACCGCTTCCGCCGCTTCCACCGCTTCCACCGCTTCCACCGCTTCCACCGCGATC
>NZ_JAWRXI010000374.1:0-242 GCF_046535075.1 Brevibacillus sp. SIMBA_040 | reverse complement strand
CGTGGCCGCCGGACATGCATCGCAGATATCGCCAGCTTGATGCATCGCGCGTTCCGGCGATGAGCAGTTCCGCGGCAGCGTGACGATCAGGGGATATGTGCCGACTCGTCGTGAACCTGGTGAGCAGCGTGGCTTCTAGCGAGTCGGTCCTGGGCACATCACCGAGCTATCGCAAACCGACTGGGTTCGTTCGATCCCGCCGATTCGAAAGCCGATGCACCTGGCCGAGTGCTCTTTCTGCC
>NZ_JAWRXI010000373.1:0-242 GCF_046535075.1 Brevibacillus sp. SIMBA_040 | reverse complement strand
ACCATTCTCGATACAGCAGTTAACCCCGTCATCAGGATCGACCGGTTGGGAGTGATTCAATCCTGCAATCGCGCCACGCAGACCGTGTTCGGCTACCAGCCCGACGAGCTTGTCGGCAGCAACGTGCAGGTCTTGTTACCCGCCTTGTCCGAGGGCTTCTTGATACCCTCGCAGGATGCGCTTGGTGATCCAGCGTGCAGTGATATGACGGAAGCCTCCCGAGAAGTGCAGGCTCGACGAAA
>NZ_JAWRXI010000372.1:0-242 GCF_046535075.1 Brevibacillus sp. SIMBA_040 | reverse complement strand
GGCGCAAAGCCGCCTGCGCGCGCTGGAAGCGTTCGGCAACCTGCCCAAGGCATAGCCGCGCGCATCCACACCGCGCACCTCACCGCGCGAAGCAAAGCCGTCCATCACAGCACGGCCCTGCTTCGACGGTCACGCTTACTTTTAGAATAACTTATAAATATCTTGATGTAGATCAAGCCCGTCATGTCGTCCGTCCCGGATCATCCGGCAGCACCTCGCCACGCCCATCACAGGACGACAGA
>NZ_JAWRXI010000371.1:0-243 GCF_046535075.1 Brevibacillus sp. SIMBA_040 | reverse complement strand
AATTTTTAATTGCAATGCAATATTGATTTTTTAGTTGTAATACAGTTTCTTTTATCATTTCTGAATTTGGAGTAAAATATCTTTGTTTATTTCCAAATTTTTTTTCTGCGTATTCCTGAGGAAAAATGATTCCATTAGAGTTTTTAAAATTTAATAATTGAATTGAATCTTTTAATTTTTCATCAATCTTAACAACTGAAATTCCCTGATTTATATTAAAATTATCAGTTGGGGTTGAAACAC
>NZ_JAWRXI010000370.1:0-243 GCF_046535075.1 Brevibacillus sp. SIMBA_040 | reverse complement strand
GGCAAAAATCAGCGCAGAAGGCGGCGTCTTTTGTCCGACAACAATGTGGGGAATCAAATGGTATTTTCGGCAATCTGCAAGAGCGAGCGTCAGCCTTCTAAAATCGTATTCAGACACATAGCCATCGACTTTACCCGAAATCTCAACATTGCTTTCAATATTTATCAGTCGAATATTTTTTATGCCGATTGGCTTCATTCGCCCCCATGTATCCTGTGAAATCGGCCGTTCCCACGATGCACC
>NZ_JAWRXI010000369.1:0-243 GCF_046535075.1 Brevibacillus sp. SIMBA_040 | reverse complement strand
CATTGGTTTTAAATATTTATTTGAATCGCTTTAATCTAATTGGCAAGAACAACGTCAAGTCGGCAAATTACTTTAACTATTCTACAAATCAATTCGATACTTTTAATAATCTTCTAGAATATAACTCAAATGATTATTTAACACGCTTTGAAAATTCTCAGGCAGTAATACAATTTTCTTATTAATATTAAAATGTAATAATCAATATGCTATCAGCAAAAGAATAAGAAATTAAATTCTTCA
>NZ_JAWRXI010000368.1:0-243 GCF_046535075.1 Brevibacillus sp. SIMBA_040 | reverse complement strand
AACGATGCCGGTCTCACCGGCGAACTTGAAGCGAAACAGCGTGCCAAGGTTGACGAGCGCCGAGCCGAACTGGCGCGCGAGAGGAAAGCTTTACGGAAACCCGAACGCGAACTAGCGGCTGCAACGGAGGAAGCAACCCGTGCGCGCATCGCGCTCGACGCGGCACAAACGGCATTTCGCGACGCCGACCGAGCAGACAAGCAAGCCACGGCACGGGTTGTCATGATGGAGAGGCAGCACGAA
>NZ_JAWRXI010000367.1:0-243 GCF_046535075.1 Brevibacillus sp. SIMBA_040 | reverse complement strand
ACGGTATGCCATTTCAGTCGACTGCAGCTCGGCATCTTGCCCTTGGCAAGTGAAGTGAGCAGCTTTACCAACCACTTGTGCACGGCTGTAGCGCGTAGCCAACGCCAAGTCCAGCAGGTAGTTAGGGCCGTAGTAGTCGCCCGGTACAAACGCGGCGACCCACGGGGTATTGCCAACCAGCTCGCCAAGGCTAGATTTCTTCAGTTGAGCTGGTTTGAGTACCACAATACGAGGGTCATCACT
>NZ_JAWRXI010000028.1:0-63633 GCF_046535075.1 Brevibacillus sp. SIMBA_040 | reverse complement strand
TAAAGTTTGTTACTGGTTCAAAGCTGGCAAATCATTTAATGATAGACTCATTAACGCTTTCGCTGTTCAGTTTTCAAGGAGCATTCTTAGTATTCATTGTCCGTTTCGCGTTCATCGTGTTTACGATGTTGTCTTAAGGACAAGAACTAATCTATCACGTCCCCTATATTTGAGTCAATATGTTTTTTGAAAAAGTTTTCAAGTGAAATGTTCCTCTCCTAGCTTTCTACGTCTCACATACTTGGAAAGCTCACTGGGTGAGGCTATACGGGCGTACATCCGGAACATAATCGAGTACCTCTCCTCCATCGCCCGCTTCACCAAATAATCAATGCGTTTATCGCTAAAATCAAGAAGCATCTCTTCTAATTCACGCTTCAACAGATACTCCAATTCTTGTACTTCTTTTGTATTAAATAAAAACCCCAGCAACGTTATCGCCCTCCGCCTTACGAGTCTACCCACTATCTTTTCCATCAAAATTCAACCCTATTCAAAATTAAAAGCCTCCCGTTTAGGAAGGCTTCAATTTGTTGGCAAACTCTGAATTATTTTAGCAAGTTTAACTGCTGCAGCTGCTCTCCTATTGTGGCTTTGAGAATGTACGGCGTAATTGCGCTCTCTACGATCGCTGCTATTACGAGCAAAACAATAACCACCAGAACTGCAACCGGAAATTGCTTTAACGTATCATACCAGTCATTTTTCAACCGGTCCAGCTTGTGAGGCTGAAACAAAACACCAACTGATCGGAAGCTCAGTGCCCCTAATCGAATGCCAATCCCCGCTGCAAACATTACTGCTGGCAGTTCAAAAATGCCATGCGGCAAAATGCCTGCACTAAAGATTAGCCAGGGACTGATCCCTACAGTACTGTATTTTGAGATAATAAATCCCAGCAGCACGCCATTTGCCATCATTCCAATTATGGGAAAGAAAGCAAAGAATAATCCCAGTGCCATCATCATTAATGCACTCAGGACGTTGTTGGAGAGAAGCGTCCAAAATGTAGCGAATACTCCGCCACCATTTTCTTTAATTCGCTCCGCTACCTCCTTAAGCTGCTCCATCAGATTGCTCACCATGGATTCCACAGCAGGTGCCTGGAAATATCCGATCAAGCCGCCTACCACAAAAATCAAGCAGGCAGCCAAGAAAAAGCGTCGATTGTCTAACCACAAACGCCGAAGATGATTCTTCATGAGCCACGCTCCTTTACAGCCTGTAATTTATCTATATGCATTGTACCTCAACAATACCCAACTGACCAAAGAATATCCTTGTCTTACATGCATAAACTGTTATCGGACAAAGGAGGTGCACTTTCATGAAGTTCATCTACGTCGTAAGTGCCAAACGCTTGAAGCAGATCTTAATTATTTTGACTGCCGTTCTGATGGCTGCCGGAATCGGCTATGCAGAGCGAGACACGATTTCCGCATTTTCAGGAAGTACCAGTCCTCAAGCTCCCCAGGCCATTTACAAGGTGGACACCAAAGAGAAAAAGATCGCTCTCACCTTTGACATCAGCTGGGGCGAAACACGCGCTATCCCTATTTTGGATGTCTTAAAGGAGAAAAAAGTAAACAAAGCAACCATGTTTCTCTCCTCCCCTTGGAGCCAGCGCCATCCCGAAATCGTCAAAAGGATAAAGGATGACGGTTTTGAGATCGGTTCCCATGGGCACAAGCATGATAATTACAGCAAATATTCGGATGAAGAAATTCGCTCCCAGATCGGAAAGGCAGATACTATTCTGACGGAAATGACGGGTAAGAAGCCGACGCTCATCCGCATGCCAAATGGAGACCTTGACAAGCGTGTTTTGCAAATTGCCAATCATATGGGCTATTCTGTCATCCAATGGGACACTGACTCCAAGGACTGGATGAATCCAGGTACGGAAACGATTATTAAAAATGTCCTGTCTAAAGCGCATCCTGGCGATATCGTCCTCATGCACGCCAGTGACTCATGTAAGGAAACGCATTTGGCCCTCCCTGTCATCATCGACAAGCTGCGTGAGCAAGGCTATGAATTCGTCACCGTATCCGAGCTAATTGCGGGGACAAATGTTCAGAGCAAGGAAATTAATTAGAGTTAAACAAAAAAGCTGACCCCCATAAGGTCAGCTTTCTCTTTTTACCAGACGATGTAATTGCATCACTTGCCATACGTTACAGAACAATAAAGGCACGAGCATTGACAGTGTAGCATGTACATCATTTTCTTTTAACGCAGGAATCCACTCCAGAGCAGTCACAACATACATAAAAAACAGGGTTGGTACCCATGCAGTTCGATTTGTTAAGCTTACTTTCCCATAAGCGGTTACTACTGCAACGATTAACAAAATAATCGGCTCAATAAAATAAGGACCTATAGATCCACCCTCACCCAATGACGTGTAGCGGAGGTAAATCATATCAAAAAACACGAAAATGATAAGAAATGCTTGAACACTTTTCCACATAGACGGAGTTTTGAAAATTGTTTTGGCAAAATAATTTATCGTCATATACGCAAAAAAACCCATCTGGGCGACAATACTGATGGTCATTCCATACAATAAATACATCAGTGTCCCTACAAAAAAGTTGCCTATACTGCCCTCAAGGAGCTTGGACAAATCAAAAATAAAGGCAACCAGAACACCGCCCAACCCTCCAAGCAGCAGGGTGGTGATAAAAAGCCAGCCATACTTACGCAAACTCACCAAACATTCCCTCCTATCCACATCGAATATGATTGTACCAATGCATGCAAGAAAATACTAGCGTAAGAACAAAACAAACTGCGCACTTTACTTATAGGCAGAGTAAAGAAGGAGGTGTCCGCCCCATGAGAATGAAGGCAATAACGATTTCATTCCTTGCAATTGTCTGTCTGGTTATAACCAGCTGCTCAAGCGGGGGACAAGCGCAAAGTTCGTCTCAGCCTGATTATAAAAGCGTCAAAGACATGGTGCTGGACATTTTGCAGACGGACGAAGCAAAAAAATCGGTTGAAAAAATGATGAAGGACGATAAGTTCAAGCAAAACCTGATGCTGGACGAGTCCACCGTTCGAACAACTTTAGTGCAGAGTATGACCAATCCGAATAGTCCTCACATCAAAGAGGCGTTTAAAGATCCGAAGTTCGCCAGCACTCTGGCCAAGTCATTGAAAAGCGAACAAAAAACGCTGATGAAAGACTTAATGAAAGACCCTGAATACCAAAAGGACCTCATGAACATCATGAAGGATCCTGAATTTGAAAAAAACTTGATGGATCTGATGAAAAGCTCGGCTTACCGTCAGCAAACCATGCAAATCATGAAGGAATCATTGCAAAGCCCGCTATTTCAGGAAGAGCTGATGAAGCTGCTCACAAAGGTCTCCGAGGATATGACGAAGCCTAAGGAATTGAAATCGAAGAAAAAAGGCGGAGGCGGCGGAGGTAAAGGAAGCAGCGGTGGTGGTGGTGCAACTGGCGGCGGTTCCCAATGAACGAAAAAAGGTGAGCTCTGTGATGAGAGCCCACCTTTTTTTCCGCTAGTTTTCTTATCGTGTTATTTTGTCGCACACTTTTCCACTACACGCTTGGCCATTTCGAGATACAGTTGACCAATTTCAGTTGTTTCTCCATAAATCGATGGTGAATAATCTGGCTCTGATGGATGATTATCTGGCTGTCCCAAAGGAATTTGAGCCAAAAGCTCACTCGCCAAGGTTTCAGCCAGCTTGGCTCCACCGCCACGTCCAAAGACATATTCCTTGGAGCCATCCTTCGCCTCATACCAAGCCATATTTTCCACGATTCCTAAAATCTCGTGTCCTGTACGTTTGGCCATAGCCCCTGCCCGAGCTGCTACAAAAGCTGCTGTAGCATGCGGTGTCGTTACAACAATCTCCATGCTTTGCGGAATCATCGTGTGCACATCCAAGGCCATGTCGCCCGTTCCAGGAGGCAGATCCAGGAGCAAATAATCCAGTTCTTCACCCCAGTGCACTTCGGAGAAAAAGTTGCGCAGCATCTTACCCAGCATAGGGCCACGCCATATAATCGGTGAATTGTCTTCCACAAAAAAGCCCATCGACATTACTTTTACATTTTGCTTTTCAACAGGCAAAATCGTCTCTCCGATTACCGTTGGGCGTTGGTCGATGTTCATCATATCCGGTACGCTAAAGCCATAAATGTCTGCGTCGATAATACCAACCTTTTTGCCCAAACGAGCCAGGGCTACTGCTAAATTGACGGTAACAGTCGATTTACCAACGCCACCTTTACCCGACGTGATCGCGATGAAGGTCGTGTTCGAATCCTTCGCAAGAATCGGGTTAAGTAATGGAGCTTGTCCAGGAGTCATATTGTGCGTTTGGGCTTGCCCACCTCGCAGCTGTGCACTCAGGGCAGCGCGCTCTTCATCTGTCATGGCACCGAACTGCAGATTAACTTTGGCAGCTCCCAAAGCTCGAATGGCTGCGACCACATCATCCTCGATCTTAGCCTTCAACGGACAGCCTGTAATTGTTAAAACTACAGTGAGACTAACGGTGTCACCGTCAATGTGAATATCGCGGATCATATTGAGTTCAACCAGACTGCGGTTGATTTCTGGGTCCTTTACATCACGTAGTGCTTCTAAAATCTGTTCTTTGGTCAACATCTGTTGTTCACCTCATCTATCTTCTTTTCGATCATTGCATATCAGTGCTTTCAATAACGTTTGCGGGTTCATTATAGCATATTCGAGCGACTGGAACACGAGGCACCACCCGCTCAAGGTGTAACTGGCGCTTTTTCACCGGAATACTGCCGCAGGATCCCCTGATAGATCGCATTTGCCATCGCTTTTTGATACTCAACCGTTTGGAGCTTTTTCGCTTCTTCTGTATTGCTTACGAATCCAACCTCTACTAATACTGCAGGGCAGGTCACCTCGCGAATCAGAAATACATTATCCGTCTTTTTCGGAACACGGTCCGTATTCCCGATGACCCTCTTAATTTCATCCTGAATCAAAAAGGATACGTCCTCGCTTTTCTTGAACGTGGGCGAATAGAACGTTTGCGCGCCAGACCATTTGGGAGAAGGGATAGAATTGACATGAATGCTGATGAGAAAGTCCGGAGCACTATCGTTTACGAGCTTCACCCTGTTACGAATATCCTCTGACTTTCGTTTTTTTGCTTTAACTGCCTCAGGTGAAGCCAAATCCTTGTCCTCTTCCCTCGTCATCACGACAAAAGCTCCTGACTGCTGTAAAAAGTCACGTAAGTACATACTAATCGCAAGTGTTACCTCTTTTTCCACTACATCCCCTGAACTCGAGACAGCGCCACCATCCTTTCCTCCATGCCCAGGATCGATAGCAATAACGGTACCCGTCAAAGGCAATGACCAAGCCATCCAGGAGGAACGATCCGGTGATTCATAAGTGAACAACAAAATAAGCAAAGCAAAAGCAAGAATCCAGCCTACTCCTTTTCTTGTCACGATGTATCGTCCCCTTTGTCCCATTCTCGTTCCATCATATGGACAAACATGGACAAATATACCCGTAAAAAGAAAACCCCCTGCCTGCGAACAGACAAGGGGTTGTATCCGAAAGCAATATTAGCGCTTGGAGAATTGAGGAGCGCGACGAGCTGCTTTCAAGCCGTATTTTTTACGTTCTTTCATACGAGGGTCACGAGTCAGGAAGCCAGCGCGTTTCAGAGCGCCACGCAATTCCGGATCTGCTTTCAGCAGAGCGCGAGCCACGCCGTGACGGATAGCACCAGCTTGACCTGTAGTTCCGCCACCGTTTACGTTAACCAGAACATCGTAACGACCAAGAGTTTCAGTCAGAACGAGTGGTTGTTTAACGATCAATTTCAGTGTTTCCAAACCAAAGTAAGTATCCATTTCACGCTTGTTGATCAAAATGCGACCTTCACCTGGAACCAGGCGAACACGTGCTACGGAGTGCTTACGACGACCTGTACCGTAGTATTGTACTTGTGCCACGTATATTTCCTCCCTTTACCTTAACCGCGAATTTGCCAAACTTCTGGTTTTTGTGCTGCATGCGGATGCTCAGTTCCAGCGTATACTTTCAGCTTGGTGAACATTTGACGTCCCAAGCTGTTTTTAGGCAGCATGCCTTTTACAGCCAGTTCGAACATACGATCTGGTCTCTTGTTCAGCATGTCGCCAGCAGTGGTCTTTTTCAAACCACCTGGATACAGGGAGTGAGTGTAGTAGATTTTGTCTTGCAGTTTTTTACCAGTCAATTTCACTTTATCAGCGTTGAGTACGATTACGAAATCGCCCGCGTCAACGTGAGGAGTGAATTCTGGTTTCAATTTGCCGCGCAGGATAGAAGCTACTTCGCTCGCCAGACGGCCAAGCGTTTGACCTTCTGCGTCAACGATGTACCATTTACGCTCAACTTCGAGCGGTTTCGCCATATATGTGGTACGCATTTTTGTCCCTCCTAAATATCTTACCTCAAACATGTTCATCTACTTATAACCAAAAACAACGAGACTTGCAAATGGAAGATTGTTGCTGTTACGGGTGAGCAACTCTCCCAGGTGTTCCATATAATCACGATCTTGTCTTTCAATCCCGGGGCTAGAGTGGGGCTAGGCGGGGTTAAAATACCAAGGAATATCGTACTACATAGGGAACGCATAGTCAAGTGCCTTCGCCAAGACTAATAGTTGGAAATCAAAGTACTAGTAGACGACCTCCCACATGGTCAGCCCTTTTGCTGGTGCTGTTTTACCTGCCCGTTCGCGATCACAGGCCGCTAGAATATCCGCCAGCTCATCAGCTGCACGTTTTCCTTGGCCGACCTCCACCAATGTTCCCACAATGATGCGTACCATGTTGTACAAAAAGCCGTTGCCTCTGCAGGTTACCCATACTTCGTCGCCGCAGCGTTCGACGGTTAGCCCATACACAGTACGGACCTTGTCCTCTACAAAGGTCTTGGCAGAACAAAAGGATGTGAAGTCATGCTCCCCTACTAAATGGCGAGCAGCCTGTTGCATCGCCACCACGTCTAGCGGAAAGCGAATATGATCAGCGTAGCGATGGCGAAATACGTCAGCTACAGGACCGTTGTCGATGCAGTACCGATATTCCTTCACCTGGACGTCAAAACGGGCGTGGAACGACTCTGAGGCCTCTTCCACGGAACGGATGGCAATCGCATCCGGCAGCTGATTATTCAGCACGAATCGCCACTTATCTATTGGAATATGGCTATTCGTATCAAAGTGGATCACCTGGCCGCGTGCGTGTACACCGGCATCCGTCCGACCTGAACCATGTATCTGGATCTCTTCCCCGGTAATCCGCTCTAGAGCAGCCTCAATTTCCCCCTGGATCGTCGTCTGATCAGGCTGTACTTGAAAGCCGCTATAGTCAGTACCATCGTACCCCACTACGCAACGCAGACGCCTCATGCTCGCCACCACCCTATTACCAGTGTCAGAACAACGCCTACGATAGCCACACTGGCATCACTCCAGGAAAAGCTGAGCTTGTTCAACCGCGTTCTTCCTACTCCCCCACGATAGCCGCGAGCCTCCATCGCCAACGCCAGTTCTTCTGCCCGACGAAACGCGCTAATAAACAGAGGAATGGCTATTGGAATTAAGCTTTTGGCTCTTCGCACGAGACTTCCACTGGTAAAGTTGGCTCCTCTCGCAGTCTGTGCCTTGATGATCTTGTCCGTTTCCTCCATCAAGGTCGGGATGAAACGAAGCGCAATCGACATCATCAGCGCAATATCATGAACTGGCACGCCTACTCGACCAAAAGGCCCCAGCAAGCGCTCCAATCCTTCTGTCAGATCGATCGGAGAGGTGGTAAGCGTCAAGAGTGAGCTCATCAGCACAAGCAAGCTTAGACGCAGTGAGATAAAGATAGCCTGACGAACACCGTTCTCTTCAATCGTGAACCATCCCAGCTGATAGTAGACCGCCCCACCTTTGGTGATGAAGATGTGAAGAATAACAGTAAACACGATGAGAATCCAGACCGGCTTCAGGCTTTTCAGAATATAGGACAGCGATAGTCGCGACAGCACTGCCGTTAACAACGTAAAGCCGACGAGAATGGCGTAGGAGATCGCATTATTCGCCAAAAAGACCAAGGTAGCAAAAAGGATGATAAAGAGCAGTTTGCTTCGTGGATCAGATCGGTGAAGAAACGACTTTCCTGGCACATATTGACCGATTGCAATATTCTGCAGCATGCCTAGCCCCCCTTTGGTACGGACAGCCGTTCCAGGAGATGGGCTATCAGATCTTCTTCCCGATACAGGGAGCTTTGCAGATTTGCTTCACCCGGCAACAATTGATTCAGGCTCGAAACAAATGCGACTGTTTCTGGTACATCCAAAGACAATGCACGCAGTCTCTCTGCCTGCATAAATATCTCGTCCGGTTTCCCTTGTAAAACTACCTGACCCCCAGCCATGACTAGCAAATAGTCGGCATAGCGTGCGGCTTCCTCCATGCTGTGCGTCACCAACAATGTAGTTAGGCTCTGCTCCACATGGATGCGATGAATTCCCTCTAAAATAGCCTTACGTCCAGCAGGATCGAGACCAGCTGTCGGCTCGTCCAAGACCAGCACCTTGGGCTGCATAGCTAAAACCCCTGCTATAGCCACACGGCGCATCTGACCGCCACTCAGGTGAAATGGCGAGCGGTCTTTGATCGATTCATAGTCCAAACCTACAACTTCTAGTGACTCACGCACACGGGACTCAACCATCGCCTCGGGCAAATCAAAATTAAGAGGTCCATAGGCGACATCCTTGGCTACCGTTTCTTCAAACAGCTGATGCTCAGGATATTGAAAGACAAGCCCAATATCCCGTCTCTGCGCGTGAGGTAGTCGCTTCGAAGGTGTAATGACCACATCCCCCAAAAGAATACGACCTGATGAAGGTGCGAGCAAACCATTCAAGTGCTGAATAAGTGTAGATTTGCCGGAGCCGGTTTGGCCAATAATGCCCACAAACGAACCGGATGGGATCGTCAGGGATATATCTTGCAAGGCAACTCTTTCAAACGGTGTGCCTTTGCCATAGATATGGCTTACTTGGTCAAAAGTAATTTGCATACGTGCTCCACCAGCTCCTCTTGGTGCAGTACAAATGGTAGATCGATTCCTTTTGCAGAAAGCTCATGCCGTAGCCGTACAACGAACGGTACATCAAGGCCTGCTTCCTTAAGTCGCTCTACCTGGCTGAATACCTCACTCGGTAGACCCTCCATCAAAACTTCGCCAGCGTTCATCACGATGACGCGGTCCGAATAAATGGCCTCTTCGGGAAAGTGAGTAATGTTGACAATCGTGATCCCTTCTTCACGATTAAGCTTACGTGCCAAAAGCAGCACTTCCTGTCTTCCCTTCGGATCAAGCATCGCGGTCGCTTCATCAAGAATAATGACAGAAGGCCGCATTGCCAAAATCCCCGCGATAGCCACGCGCTGCTTTTGTCCACCTGACAAACGATGCGGTTCGGCTAACAAGTACTTTTCCATGCCGACAGAAAGCAGCGTCTCATCAATGCGATGCCGCATTTCCTTGGGATCGACACCCATGTTTTCGAGCCCAAAGGCCACATCGTCTTCCACGGTTGCCCCAACAATCTGATTGTCGGGATTTTGAAAGACCATACCAACATGCTGCCGAATCTCCCACAGCACTTCTCCATTCTGAGTATCCATGCCACTGACAAGCACCTTACCTCCAGCAGGAAGCAATAAGGCATTCATCAATTTGGCCATTGTCGATTTACCCGACCCGTTATGCCCAAGAACAGATACAAAAGAGCCTTTCTCGATCGTGAGGTCCACGTCTTTCAGTACGGGTACTCGTTTGCCATCCTCATCATCGTAAGCGAAAGAGACATTTTGAAACGCTAGCAAGCTCTCCTCACTCATGAGGCTATCACATCCTCCCCATTACCTACGAAGGAACGAACGAGCAAAACAACGGATAGAAAGGAAAAAAGGGTTGAATCAGAGTCCAGCCTATGACCAGATCTGCCCCCACCCTTTTCGCGGTAGTTTACTAGGTTCGGGAGAGGCTCCCGTACCCAAGTAGAACGACCAATATCTTGTGATGACTTATACGAATTCGATGTACGCCATTGGAGCAGCGTCGCCACGACGAGGGCCGGTTTTCAGGATACGAGTGTATCCACCGTTGCGCTCTTTGAAGCGAGGCGCGATTTCATCGAACAGTTTTTGAACAGCATCGCGGCCTTCTTCATTCGCAACTTCTTTGCGAACGAAAGCAGCAACTTGACGGCGAGCATGCAGATCGCCACGTTTCGCGAGCGTGATCATTTTCTCAGCGATTGGGCGAAGTTCTTTCGCTTTCATCTCTGTCGTTTCGATGCGCTCGTTGATGATCAGGTCAGTTACCAAGTCACGGAACAGCGCTTTACGAGCTGAGCTGCGACGACCCAATTTACGGTATGCCATGTTCTTTACCTCCCTCTTACTCGAGAGAACAAAAACGTGCTATCGGTTTGCTTCTCTAGTCGTCGCTGCGCAGGGACAAGCCCAGTTCAGCCAACTTTTCTTGTACTTCTTCCAGAGATTTGCGTCCCAGGTTACGCACTTTCATCATGTCCTCTTCGGTCTTCTGCGTCAGCTCTTGCACGGTGTTGATACCGGCACGCTTCAAGCAGTTGTAGGAACGGACAGAAAGATCGAGCTCTTCGATAGTCATCTCCAAGACTTTCTCTTTCTTGTCTTCTTCCTTTTCCACCATGATTTCTGCATCTTTCGCCTCATCGGTCAAACCGACAAACAGGTTCAGGTGCTCCGTCATGATTTTAGCGCCGAGACTTACGGCTTCTTCCGGACTGATACTACCGTTAGCCCAAACCTCAAGAGTCAACTTATCATAGTTGGTCATTTGCCCTACACGGGTATTTTCCACTTGATAGTTAACGCGCTTGATCGGCGTGTAGATCGAATCAATCGGAATCACACCAATAGGTAGATCCTCCGATTTGTTTCCGTCTGATTGAACATAACCACGACCACGTCCAGCTGTCATGCGGATATGCAGACGACCGCCATTGGCCAACGTTGCAATATGAAGATCAGGGTTTAAGACCTCCACATCACTGTCAGCACGGATATCTCCCGCTTTGACAACGCCTTCGCCTTCTGCATCGATCTCGATTACTTTTTCTTCATCGGAATGGATCTTCAGCGCCAAGCCTTTGATGTTCAGGATGATCTCGGTTACATCTTCAACGACGCCTTCAATCGTAGAGAACTCGTGAAGAACCCCATCGATTTGAACGGTACGAACTGCCGCGCCTGGCAAGGACGAAAGAAGAATTCGTCTCAGCGAGTTGCCAAGGGTAGTTCCATATCCGCGCTCTAGAGGTTCTACAACAAACTTTCCATACGAGTTGTCGTCGCTAACTTCCACAACCTCGATTTTTGGTTTTTCTATTTCTATCATTAAACAAACCCTCCTTCAAAACGTCGAAATCCTTGGGTGGGCCGCATACGTGCCCACTCAGGAATTTCCCCGGCGGTTTACCGTTTGCGTGCATGACAAGCTATAAATCAGAATTTACCATTCTAGTATGGACATGTTCTGAACGATATAAACCAGTTACACGCGGCGACGTTTTGGTGGACGGCAACCGTTGTGCGGAATTGGCGTCACGTCTTTAATCAAGTTCACTTCAAGACCAGTAGCTTGCAGGGAACGGATCGCTGCTTCGCGACCAGCACCTGGGCCTTTAACTGATACTTCAAGAGAACGCATGCCATGTTCCATAGCAACACGTGCAGCCGCTTCAGCAGCCATTTGCGCAGCAAATGGAGTGCTTTTACGGGAGCCCTTGAAACCGAGGGAACCAGCACTGGACCAAGAGATCGCGTTACCGTGTGGATCTGTGATAGTTACGATCGTGTTGTTGAAAGTAGAACGGATATGTGCTACGCCGACTTCAACATTTTTGCGATCACGACGACGGGTACGAGTTGCTGTAGCCTGTTTTCTTTTCGCCATGTCAGATTACCCTCCTTTACTTCTTCTTGTTTGCTACTGTACGGCGTGGACCTTTGCGCGTACGAGCATTCGTTTTAGAACGTTGACCGCGAACAGGGAGTCCACGACGATGACGGATGCCACGGAAGCAACCGATTTCCATCAAACGTTTGATGTTCAAAGAAATCTCACGACGGAGATCGCCTTCCACCTTAACCGTTTTGTCGATGTACTCACGCAGTTTTCCAACTTCGTCTTCTGTCAGATCACGAACACGAGTGTTCGCATCTACGCCAGTGGCAGACAGAATTTTTTGAGACGTGGGGCGGCCAATACCAAAGATGTAGGTAAGAGCGACTTCAACGCGTTTTTCGCGTGGCAAGTCAACGCCAGCAATACGTGCCATGTGTAAAAAGCACCTCCTTGTTTACCCTTGTTTTTGCTTATGCTTCGGATTTTCACAAATAACCATTACGTTACCTTTACGACGGATAACCTTGCATTTCTCGCAGATCGGCTTAACCGAAGGTCTCACTTTCATGGTTCTTGCCTCCCTTTTCTAGGGGTTTTACTAACTATTTATAGCGGTAAGTAATACGACCGCGGGTCAAGTCGTATGGCGACAGTTCAACGGTTACTTTATCCCCCGGCAGGATACGGATAAAGTGCATACGGATTTTTCCAGAGACGTGAGCAAGGATCTTATGTCCATTCTCTAATTCTACCCGAAACATAGCATTCGGCAAAGGCTCGATTACCGTTCCTTCCACCTCAATTACATCATCTTTTGCCATGGTAAACTCTCCTTTCTTCTGCTCTTCAGTCGGACCATGAGTTTTGCGAAATGATCACACAACGAACTTATCGTCGACACGTTGGACGACAATCCCGAAATCATTCGGAACTACCGCTTTATATCCGTGTGAAAATCTCATAGCCATCTTCCGTAATCGCGATGGTGTGTTCAAAATGAGCACAAGTTTTCCGATCCAATGTTACTACCGTCCAATTGTCCTCCAATGTGCGGACATAACGTTCGCCGGCATTTACCATTGGCTCAACTGCCAACACCATGCCTGGTTTTAACCGTGGACCTCGATCAGGAGGGCCGTAGTTAGGAACCTGCGGATCTTCGTGCAAGTTTTGCCCAATCCCATGCCCCACATACTCGCGAACGAGTGTGAAACCGGCAGCTTCCGCATGAATCTGAATCGCATGTGAGATATCAGACAGTCGTGCACCTGGCATCGCTTTTTCAAGCCCCTTGAACAACGACTCTTCCGTTACTCGCAATAGATTCTGATTTTCAGTGGAAATCTTACCGACGGGGTACGTCCAAGCGGAGTCGCCGTGGTAACCCTGAAACTGGGCACCGATGTCTAGACTAATGATGTCTCCCTCTTGCAACGCCCTCTGTCCTGGGATCCCGTGTACGAGTTCTTCATTGACTGAAGCACAGATACTTCCTGGAAAGCCACCGTAGCCTTTGAATGATGGAATTGCTCCCATGCTACGGATAAAGGTCTCGGCTATTTCGTCTAGCTGCTTTGTCGTGACACCAGGCTTAATTGCCTTAGCCAGTTCTTGATGGGTGAGTGCGACGATACGACCAGCTTCGCGCATAACCTCAAGTTCTGCTTTCGACTTTAGGATAATCATTCGCAATTACCCTCTTAGCAAAGACTTAATTTCCGCAAACACTACCTGGATATCTTGTTCCCCATTGATATCTCGCAGGAGTTCCTGAGCGGAGTAGTAATCGATGAGTGGTTGTGTCTGAGCAATGTTGACGTCAAGTCGTTGTGCTACCACTTCCGGCTTGTCATCCTCACGCTGATACAGCTTACCACCATCTTTGTCACAAACGCCAACCTCTTTAGGAGGATTGAACATCGTGTGATAGCTAGCTCCACATACAGGGCAAATCCAGCGACCGGTCAGACGTTCAATCAGTTGTTCACGACGAACGTTGATGTTAATCACATGGTTAATCTCGCGTCCCAGCTCTTTTACAGTAGCTGTCAACGCTTCCGCCTGAGGAACAGTGCGCGGGAAACCATCTAACAGGAATCCGTTAGCGCAATCGTCCATTGACAGGCGTTCCCGCACAATCCCGATGACAACCTCATCTGGAACCAGCAAGCCTTTATCCATATAGGACTTTGCTTCTAGTCCGAGCGGCGTTTCATTTTTGACCGCCGCTCGGAACATATCGCCAGTCGAAATGTGCGGAATGTTAAACTCTTCTACGATTCGTTCTGCCTGAGTCCCTTTACCGGCTCCAGGCAGTCCCATCAAGATTATATTCACGTTCATTCCCTCCGTCCCATAAAGAAAAGCTACAGAGGCTTTTCTGTAAAAACCTAGGTATTACTTGATGAACCCTTGGTAATGGCGTTTGATCATCTGGCTTTCAATCTGCTTCATCGTATCAAGTGCAACCCCGATAACGATCAACAGCGACGTACCACCGATGTAAATCTGCTGAGGCAAATTAGCCAACTTGCTGAAGAAGAACGGCAAGATGGAGATAGCCATCAGGAACAAAGCACCAGCCAATGTTAAGCGGTTCAACGTACGAGTAATGTACACCTCAGTGTTTTTACCAGGTCGAATACCAGGAATGTAACCGCCATTTTTCCTCATGTTCTCCGCCATTTGTACAGGATTGATCTGTACAAAGGTGTAGAAGTAGGTAAAGCCGATAATCAGCACTGCGTAAAGCAGCATGCCCAAACCTGCACTCGGCTGGAAGTTTTCATAAATCCAGTTGGCAATACCCGTTCTGGATTGATCCACCCAGAACTGTGCAATTGTTGACGGGAAAATTACGAGCGAGATCGCAAAGATAACAGGAATAACACCAGCTGAGTTGATTTTCAGTGGAATGTGGGTAGATTGACCACCGTACATTTTACGTCCAACCACTCGTTTAGCATATTGAACTGGAATTTTACGAATACCTTGCTGCATAAAGATAACCCCGACAATAATGGCGAGGATCACCAGCAGGATGATCACAACTTTGACGATGCTGAAAAAGACGTTCTGAGAAGGATCAGCAAATTGTGTGGTGTAGATCGTCGTAATTCCGCTTGGAATGTTAGCGACGATACCCGCAACGATCAGGATCGAAATCCCGTTACCGATACCTTTTTCAGTAATCTGCTCACCCATCCACATCATAAACGCGGTTCCTGCGGTCAGTGTCAACGCAATCAGTGCATAACTGCCCACAGACGTATCATTGAGCAAGCCAGGTGCGATATTGTTGAAACCGATCGTCATCCCTACAGACTGAATCAAGCCAAGGATAATCGTAAAGTAGCGTGTAACCGTAGCGATCTTGCGACGGCCAACCTCTCCTTCACGTGCCCATTGCGTAAGCTTTGGAACGACATCCATCGACATCAGCTGCATGATAATCGAAGCCGTGATGTAAGGCATGATTCCCATGGCAAAAATCGAGTAGTTATGCAGTGCACCTCCAGAGAAGGTGTTCAACAATCCCAGCAAGTGGCTTGTGTTCTGCTGAAACAACTCGACATTTACGTTAGGAACTGGCACAAAGCTTCCGATCCTAAATACCACTAGCATCATGAGTGTAAAGAGGATCTTACGACGCAAATCGCCAATCCTAAAAATGTTAGTTAAGGACGCTAACATTAGATCACCTCGGTTGTTCCACCGACTTGTGCGATCTTCTCAGCAGCAGCTCCGGAGAACTTGTGAGCTTTTACAGTCAGCTTCACTGTCAGTTCACCGTTAGCCAGAACCTTAACACCGTCGCGCAGCGCACTGATAACACCAGTTTCTTTCAACAGCTCAGGTGTTACTACAGTACCCTCTTCGAAACGGTTCAGCGCGTCTAGGCTCACAAGCGCAAATTCTTTGCGGCTAATGTTAGTGAAACCGCGCTTAGGCAGACGACGGTACAATGGGTTTTGACCACCCTCGAATCCAGGACGTACACCGCCGCCGGAACGAGCTTTTTGACCTTTGTGACCTTTACCGGCAGTTTTGCCAGTTCCGCTACCGATACCGCGACCGAGGCGCTTACGAGTGTGACGGGATCCTTCTGCAGGTTGCAGTTCATGCAATTTCATACGTTGCACCTCCTAACTAATTGAGATGTGTGATTATGCTTCTACTTCTTTCACTTCAACCAAGTGCTTCACTTTGAAAACCATACCACGGATCGCAGCGTTATCTTCTTTCACTACGGTAGAGTTCAATTTGCGAAGACCCAGAGCTTTTACAGTGTCTTGTTGATCGACAGTGCGCCCAATCAAGCTACGTTTGAGGGTGATTTGCAATTTTGCCATGTTCATTCCCTCCTTATTAACCCAACAACTCGTCAACAGTCTTACCGCGCAACTTCGCGACATCTTCCGCTGTTTTCAGACGGCCGAGGCCTTCCAGCGTAGCGTTGACCATGTTGATAGGATTGTTGGAACCAAGAGACTTACTCAAGATATCGCCTACACCAGCCAGTTCGAGAACGGCACGAACAGGTCCACCGGCGATAACACCTGTACCCGCAGAAGCAGGCTTCAGGAGAACTTTACCTGCACCGAATTGGCACATTACTTCGTGCGGAACAGTAGTTCCTCTCATCGGTACACGGATCAATTTTTTCTTAGCGTCGTCAATCGCTTTACGAATAGCGTCTGGAACTTCTTGAGCTTTACCCATACCAGCACCTACGTGGCCGTTACGGTCACCCACAACAACCAAGGCGCTGAAGCTCATGCGACGTCCACCTTTAACCGTCTTAGCTACACGGTTAACTGCGACTACTTTTTCTTCGAGCTCTAATTTGCTAGGGTCGATACGCATTCCTTTCCCTCCTTGTTGTTAGAATTGCAGACCAGCTTCACGAGCTGCTTCTGCCAGTGCTTTAATACGTCCATGATAGATGTAACCACCGCGGTCAAAAATCACTTCAGTCGCACCTTTTTCTTGTGCACGCTTAGCGATCAGTGTGCCAACAGCTGTAGCAGCTTCCACGTTAGCGCCATTTTTCAGGCCCAGCTCTTTATCCAATGAAGATGCAGATACCAGTGTTACGCCAGTCGCATCGTCAATCAGTTGAGCGTAGATGTGCTTAGAAGAACGGAACACGTTCAGACGCGGACGAATGGTAGAACCAATCACGCGTTTGCGAATACGCAGGTGACGTTTTTTCCGAGCTTTGTTTTTATCAGCTTTCGTAAACATTAAGCGGCCTCCTTTCTCATGAAGCTAGAAGCTTATTTACCTTTTTTACCTTCTTTACGACGAACCACTTCATCACTGTACTTGATACCTTTACCTTTGTAAGGCTCAGGTTTACGAAGTGCACGGATTTCAGCAGCAATTTGGCCTACGCGCTCTTTGTTGATACCTTTAACAACCAGCGTGGTTTGGTTTGGTACGTCGATTTCGATACCCTCTTCTGGAGTAACTTCCACTGGGTGGGAGAAACCAAGAGAGAGAGTAATTCCGTTGCCAGTTTTGGCAGCACGGTAACCTACACCGACCAGTTCCAGGGTACGAGTGAAGCCTTCGGATACGCCGTTTACCATGTTGGCAACAAGCGCACGAGTCGTACCATGCAAGGAACGGTGAAGTTTATTATCGCTTGGACGCTCTACTACTACTTCGTTTTCAGCGATGTTAATTTTGATATCTTCATGGAAGCTACGAACGAGTTGACCCTTAGGGCCCTTTACCGTCAGCTCTGTTCCGTTAAGAGTGAGGGTAACGCCTGCAGGTACCACGATCGGTTTTCTACCGACACGAGACATGTGGTGCACCTCCTGTGCTTTTTCTATCTGCTAGTTTACCAAATATATGCAAGTACTTCTCCACCGACAGTTGCTTGACGAGCTTGCTTGTCAGTCATTACACCAGTGGATGTAGAGATGATCGCGCAACCGAGACCACCCAATACCTTAGGTACTTCAGTGCTTTTTGCATATACACGAAGACCAGGCTTGGAGATACGTTTCAGACCTGTGATTACACGCTCGTTGTTCGCACCATATTTCAGGAATACACGGATGATGCCTTGTTTGTTGTCTTCAACAAACTCCGCGTCGCGGATGAAGCCTTCTTCTTTCAGAATGCGCGCGATTTCCTTCTTGATGGTGGACGCCGGGATCTCCACTTTCTCGTGGCGAACCATGTTGGCGTTACGAATGCGAGTCAACATATCAGCGATTGGATCAGTCATAACCATGAGAGAAAACCTCCTTCCCGTTTCAAATTACCAGCTTGCTTTTTTCACGCCTGGAATTTGACCTTTATAAGCAAGTTCACGGAAGCAAATACGGCAGAGTTTAAATTTACGCAATACGGAGTGAGGACGTCCGCAACGCTCGCAACGAGTGTACGCGCGTACTGCAAACTTCGGCTGCCGCTGTTGCTTGATGATCATTGATTTCTTTGCCACATTCTTCCCTCCTTACGAGTGGGTTTATTTACGGAATGGCATACCCATTTGAGTCAAGAGCTCGCGAGCTTCCTCATCCGTTTTTGCGGAAGTGACGATAACGATGTCCATACCGCGTACTTTGTCAATTTTATCGTACTCGATCTCAGGGAAGATCAGTTGTTCCTTCAGACCAAGTGTGTAGTTACCGCGACCGTCAAACGCCTTGGAAGAGATTCCACGGAAGTCACGAACACGCGGAAGAGATACGTTCATCAACTTGTCGAGGAAGTGGTACATACGCTCGCCGCGCAGAGTAATCTTCGCACCGATCGGCATACCTTCACGCAATTTGAAACCAGCGATAGATTTCTTTGCGCGAGTTACTACAGGCTTTTGACCAGCGATCAACGCCAAGTCTTCAACTGCAGTATCCAAGGCTTTAGCATTAGCAACCGCTTCGCCAACACCCATGTTGATGATGATCTTTTCTACTTTCGGCACTTGCATGATGGAAGAGTAGTTAAACTTGCTCATCAAGCCAGGCACGATTTCATTCGAATACTTTTCTTTCAATCTTGTTGCCATCTAGGATATCCTCCTTTCCAACCTGACTACTTGTCGAGTACTTCGCCAGACTTTTTCGCATACCGAACTTTCTTGCCGTTATCCAAAACCTTGTAACCGATGCGAGTTGCTTTTCCGGACTTCGGATCGATCAAAGATACGTTAGATACGTGGATAGCTGCTTCTTGAGTCACAATGCCACCTTGCGGGTTAGCTTGAGACGGACGGCTATGTTTCTTCACGAGGTTGATACCTTCAACCAGAACGCGTTCTTTCTTCGGATAAGCAGCGAGAACGCGACCTTTTTTGCCTTTATCTTTACCCGCATTTACGATAACAGTGTCGCCTTTTTTAACGTGCATCGCTTGGTGCACCTCCTATCGAACAAACTGCCTGAGTTTTGCCGTTCAATTAGATAACCTCTGGAGCCAAAGAGATGATCTTCATGAAATCCTTATCGCGGAGCTCACGAGCCACAGGTCCAAAGATACGCGTTCCACGAGGGGACTTATCTTCTTTGATAACTACAGCTGCATTTTCATCGAAACGGATGTAAGAACCATCCTGACGACGTACGCCGCTTACTGTGCGAACTACAACCGCTTTAACTACTTGACCTTTCTTGACAACGCCGCCGGGTGTAGCGGATTTAACGGAGCACACAATAACATCACCGATGTTCGCCGTTTTGCGACCGGAACCACCCAGAACCTTGATGCACATGAGTTCCTTAGCACCGGAGTTGTCAGCAACAGCCAATCTCGTCTGAGTTTGGATCATTTACTGTTCCTCCTTTCGGAATTGATATCCGAAAATCTGACTTATACGATTACTGCCTCTTCGACGATACGTACCAAACGGAAACGTTTGTCTTTCGACAATGGACGAGTTTCCATAATTTCTACGATGTCGCCCACTTTTGCCGTGTTGTTCTCGTCGTGAGCCTTGAACTTTTTGGAGTACTTCACGCGTTTGCCGTACAAAGTGTGTGTCTTGTAAGTTTCAACAAGAACCGAAATGGTTTTATCCATCTTGTCGGAAACGACGCGACCTACAACGGTTCGACGCATATTGCGATCTGCGGTCATCGTTCAAACCTCCTTCCTTTAATTAACCGATTCCCAATTCTCTCTGGCGCAGGATGGTTTTCGCACGTGCGATATCCTTACGCACTTGTTTAATGCGAGATGTGGTTTCGAGTTGACCGGTAGCCAACTGGAAACGAAGGTTGAACAACTCTTCTTTCAAAGAAGCGACGTTTTGTTCGATCTCGGCAGTGGTCAAGTTAAGATACTCATTAGCCTTCATGTGCGTCACCACCCACTTCTTCACGCTTCACGAACTTGCACTTGATAGGCAGTTTGTGCATAGCCAGACGCATAGCTTCGCGAGCGACTTCTTCAGGTACGCCAGCAAGTTCAAACATGATCTTGCCTGGTTTCACTACCGCTACCCATTTCTCAGGAGAACCTTTACCGGAACCCATCCGTACTTCGAGCGGTTTTTGTGTTACTGGTTTATCTGGGAAAATTTTAATCCAAACTTTACCACCACGTTTAATGTAACGAGTCATCGCAATACGAGCTGCCTCGATTTGACGGTTCGTTACCCAAGATGGTTCTACTGCTTGCAATCCGTATTCACCGAACGCAACAGTGGTACCGCCTTTTGCGTTACCGGCCATTTTCCCGCGGTGTTGTTTACGGTGTTTCACGCGTTTTGGCGTCAACATGATTACTTGCCTCCTTCCTCAGTAGCGACGTTCTTTCTCGCTGGAAGGACTTCTCCACGATAGATCCACACTTTTACACCGATGCGACCATAAGTGGTATGTGCTTCAGCAGTACCGTAGTCGATATCAGCACGGAGTGTATGCAGCGGAACAGTTCCTTCGCTGTAGCCTTCAGAACGTGCGATGTCCGCGCCGCCAAGACGACCGCTTACCAAGGTTTTGATACCTTTAGCACCAGAGCGCAGCGAACGAGTGATCGATTGCTTTTGCGCACGGCGGAAAGAAATGCGGTTTTCCAATTGGCGTGCAATGTTTTCAGCTACCAGAGTAGCATCCAGATCCGGACGTTTTACTTCGTTGATATTGATATGAACGCGTTTGCCAGTCAGTTCAGTCAAGGCTTTACGCAGAGTTTCAACCTCAGCTCCACCTTTACCAATTACCATACCAGGCTTAGCGGTGTGAATCGTTACGTTCACGCGATTAGCTGCGCGTTCGATTTCGATAGTAGATACAGCAGCATCTTTCAGACGCCCTTTTACATACTTGCGGATTTTCAAGTCTTCGTGCAACAGAGTTGCGAAGTCCTTGTCAGCGTACCACTTGGACTCCCAGTCACGAATGACACCGATCCGAAGACCTACCGGGCTTACCTTTTGACCCACACGTAATCCCTCCTTATTTCTCGTTTAGTACCACGGTGATGTGGCTCGTGCGTTTATGGATACGGCTAGCGCGACCCATAGCGCGCGGGCGGAAACGCTTCAACGTTGGACCTTGGTCTACGAAGATTTTGCTCACTACCAGGCTGTTTGGATCCAGCTCATAGTTGTGCTCAGCGTTTGCAATAGCCGACTTCAGGAGTTTTTCAACAACTGGAGAAGCTGCTTTAGGCGTGTGTTTCAAGATCGCCAATGCTTCACCTACTTGCTTACCGCGAATCAAGTCAACCACGAGGCGAACTTTACGAGACGCGATGCGGATATTCCGAGCAACTGCTTTTGCTTCCATCTTTGTACCTCCTCTCTGTCAAGAGAAAATTAGCGCTTCTTGGATTTCTTGTCGTTGTCGACGTGACCCTTGAAGGTACGAGTTGGTGCGAATTCACCCAATTTATGACCAACCATGTCTTCCGATACGTATACTGGTACATGTTTGCGGCCATCGTAAACTGCAAACGTGTGTCCTACGAAATCAGGAAAAATGGTGGAACGGCGAGACCAAGTTTTGATCACTCGCTTCTCGTTCTTTTCATTTTGCTCGTCAACTTTTTTCATCAAGTGGTCATCCACGAAAGGACCCTTTTTTAAGCTACGTCCCATTAGTGAACCTCCCTTCGCCAAAGGCGTTCGGTTATAGTATCAGCCTGCCTTACTTCTTGCGGCGGCGGATGATGTACTGGTCGGACTTATTCTTTTTCTTGCGAGTCTTGAGACCCAATGTAGGTTTACCCCAAGGAGTAACTGGTGCCTTGCGACCGATTGGAGCGCGACCTTCACCACCACCGTGTGGGTGATCATTAGGGTTCATTACGCTACCACGAACAGTCGGGCGAACACCCAACCAGCGGGAACGTCCTGCTTTACCAATGTTCAGCAATTCGTGATCTTGGTTTCCTACTTGACCGATGGTAGCACGGCATACGTTATGAATGCGACGTGTTTCACCAGAAGAAAGACGTACAATTACGAACTCGCCATCGCGACCAAGCAATTGAGCGGAAGTACCAGCTGCACGAACCAGTTGGCCACCTTTACCAGGTTTCAGCTCGATGTTGTGGATGGTTGTACCTACCGGGATTTTCTCCAGTGGCAGTGCATTACCGATTTTGATGTCGGCATCTGCTCCGGATACGATCTGGTCGCCCACTTTCAGGTTTTGTGGAGCGATGATGTAACGCTTTTCACCGTCTGCATAGTTGATCAGCGCGATGTTAGCGGAACGGTTTGGATCGTACTCAATGGTTGCTACGCGACCAATGATACCATCTTTGTTACGTTTGAAGTCGATAATACGATATTTACGTTTATGACCGCCACCTTGATGACGAACGGTGATTCTACCTTGGTTGTTGCGACCAGCATTTTTGCTAAGAGGCGCCAGCAAGGATTTTTCGGGAGTCGACGTGGTGATCTCCTCGAAAGTAGAAACCGTCATTTGGCGACGACCAGGAGAAGTCGGTTTAAACTTTTTGATACCCATGTTAATACCCTCCTTTTCGGTAGTCGTCGAGGTTATACTCCCTCGTAGAAGGCCAGGTCTTTGCTGTCATCAGTCAGCTTAACGATCGCTTTCTTCCACTCGGATGTGTAACCGGAGTATTTTCCGTAGCGTTTTGGTTTAGCAGGAACACGAACAGTGTTAACTGCTTCTACTTTTACGCCAAATACTTTTTCAACAGCTTGTTTGATTTCTGTCTTGTTGGCTTTGAGAGGCACTTCGAAAACGTACTTCTTCTCAGCCATCATATCAGTGGTGCGCTCGGTAATGACAGGGCGTTTAAGGACATCATGAAGGCTCTTCATTATGCGAGCACCTCCTCTACTTTCGCAATCGCTTCTTTCGTCACGATTACTTTGTCATGCGCTACCAGGTCCAGAACGTTAATGCCTGCTGCATCTACGATTTTAGCGCCTGGGATGTTGCGGGAAGAGAGCGCTACGTTTTGATCATACTCGGAGGTAACGATCAGAACTTTGCGATCTGCTTTGAAGCTGCTCAGAACAGCTGTCATTTCTTTTGTTTTTGGAGCCGTGATGTTCAGGGCTTCCAGTACCAAAAGTTCATTGTTTTGTACTTTGGTAGAGAGTGCTGATTTCAGTGCCAGACGACGAACTTTACGGTTCAGTTTGTAACCATATTTGCGAGGTGTTGGACCGAATACAACACCGCCACCTTTCCATTGCGGAGAGCGAATGGAACCTTGGCGTGCACGACCTGTACCTTTTTGGCGCCATGGCTTGCGGCCACCACCACGTACTTCAGAACGGTTCTTTACGTCATGTGTACCTTGACGTTGGGATGCTTGTTGCATCACGATCGCATCGTACAGAGCAGCGTTGTTAGGTTCAATCCCAAATACGCTATCTGCCAATTCGATGTCTCCAACTTGAGAACCGGTTTGGTTATAAAGAGCTACTTTCGGCATGTCAGTTCCTCCTTTCCTTACTAGTTCTTCTTGACTGCCGTGGAAACGAGTACGCAACCGTTTTTCGGACCAGGCACGGAGCCTTTAACGAGAATCAGGTTACGTTCTGCCACTACTTTCACTACTTCCAGGTTTTGGATAGTAACGTTGTCGCCACCCATTTGACCTGGCAGGCTTTGGCCTTTGAATACGCGTCCTGGATCAACTGCACCCAGAGAACCCGGGCCGCGATGGTAGCGCGAACCGTGAGCCATTGGACCACGAGATTGATTGTGACGTTTGATAGAACCTGCGAATCCTTTACCTTTGGATACGCCAGCAACGTCAACGATATCTCCCTCGGCAAAAATGTCAGCCTTCAACTCTTGACCAACCTCAAAGTCAGCGAGGTTTACTCCGCGAATTTCGCGAACGAAGCGCTTAGGAGCAGTGTTAGCTTTTGCTGCATGGCCTTTTTCCGGCTTGTTAGCGCGCTGCTCTTTTTTGTCTTCGAAGCCAATTTGGATTGCTTCGTAACCGTCATTCTCCACGTCTTTCTTTTGGAGAACTACGTTAGAACCAGCCTCGATGACCGTTACAGCAATCGCTGTTCCGTTCGGACCAAAAACTTGAGTCATTCCAAGTTTTTTCCCTAAGATTCCTTTGGTCATTAGTGCCACCTCCTGTGCTTATTTCAGTAAAACATTTTATGTTGTATCAAGTCCCCATCGATGCGCAGGGGTGCCATTTAAGGGTTTGACGCTTGGTATAACACGCTTATCAAGACAACGTCTGCGCGTGTATCGCTTTTTGGGACCTTACAGCTTGATCTCGATATCCACACCAGACGGCAGATCCAGACGCATCAGAGCATCTACTGTTTGTGGTGTTGGATTCAAGATGTCGATCAAACGTTTATGTGTACGCATCTCGAATTGCTCACGAGAATCTTTGTACTTATGAACCGCACGCAGGATCGTGTAAACTGCTTTCTCCGTAGGAAGCGGGATTGGACCGGACACATTTGCTCCGGAACGCTTAGCAGTCTCTACAATTTTTTCTGCGGACTGATCGAGGATTTTGTGATCATACGCCTTCAAACGAATACGAATCTTTTGCTTTGCCATTTAAGTCCCTCCTTTTTCGCCCATTTTTCTAAACAGACATTTCTCCGTGGAAATATCCTGCACCCCGGTCATGGCAAAGGGCCCGGGTGTGTCAGCAACCTCCCACATCATCGCAAGTCCATGACCAACATTCAATATTGTACTAAATAAATCTGGGCAACGCAAGTCATTTCTTTAGGTACCCACATATTTTTTGTACAAGCAAGCCAAATCCATAGGCTCACTTTGCCTATGATACTGATTTCCCCACTGAAAGGCAAGCGGGATTCCCTGCCAGCTGCATCTAACTTCTATATATAATAGAGGAAACACGCTATACTAAGAATGGAACATCCCCTTAAAGGAGGCTAGACGTGATGTCCGAAGCAATTCACACTCCCTATGAAATGATTGGCGGAGCTGATACATTAGCCCGTCTTGTCGATAATTTTTATGATTTGGTAGCAAAGCACCCAGATCTCGCACCTCTTTTCCCCGAAGATTTCACTGAGGTGAAAGAGCGACAATATCAGTTTTTAACACAGTTTCTCGGCGGCCCTACTTTGTACACCGATCAGCATGGTCATCCCATGCTTCGTGCACGACATATGCGATTTCCTATTGGTGTTGTACAGGCGGAAGCTTGGCTAGCATGTATGAAGGAAGCCATGGATCAAACAGGGCTTCACGGAGAGCTGCGTCACCAAATATTTGATCGCCTGCGACTTACCGCGCATCATATGGTCAATCAATGGGAGCAAACAGAAGAAGCGTAGGGATCTCCCTACGCTTTTGTTGTTACCTCTGGAGCTACTGCAGTATTTGTCTGGAGTTTCTTTGGCAACGTACGCGAGCCCAAGTATACGCCTCCTACGATCATTACCAATGCGAGTAGATGAACAAACTGAAGTGGCTCCCCCAGAAATAATGCCGCAAACAGCAAACTGGCCATCGGCATTCCATTTAAAAATACTGCCGTTCTACTTGCCCCTAATTGACGAATTCCATAATTCCAACCGACTGAACCAAGTGCTGTCGAAAGTGCACCCGACACGAATATAACGCCCCACTGAAGGGCCGATACATCCAGTCCTGTATAGTAGCTGATCGGATTCATGGAGAGTGCCGTTCCCCATAGAAAGATGAGCCCAAACATTTGCGATAAAGCTGTAATTAATAGAACAGGTACGCCGCGCACCACCAGCTTCCGTACGAGCAACCCACCTGTTACATACATGAGCATGGAGAAAAACATGATCGCATCTCCCCAGCCATTCATGTGAATACTTCCATGCTGAGAAATGACAACGATCAATACACCAGCAAATCCGATTCCAATTCCTAGACCTTTTCTCCACGACATGCCTTCACCAAGCAGCATCATCGCAAGCAATGCTGTTGCCAATGGATTCAACGCTAAAATGAGTGATGCATTGCCAGCCGTTGTGTACTGGACTCCCGTAGCCAGTGTGATTTGATGAAGCGCGATTGAGCTCGCCCCTACACCTGCTAGCAGCAGCCAATCCATTTTTCTAAACTTCAAATTCTTCCGGTATATATACACAATAGGTGCTAGACAAAGACCCGCAACGGTCATTCTGATTACGGCTACATATATAGGAGGAAATACGGTGAGATATTTAACCATGACGACATTCAAACCCCACAGCGTAATAACTCCTGCTAACATCAAGTACAGTAAACGTTCATTACTTTTCATTTTTATAGTATCCCCCATCCAATCCTGATGGTATTGTAGCATATCGGCAGGAAACGCTTGTTGAATCATTTTGATGGGAGCCATTCATAAAATCGATGACCAGTGCTATGAAAATAGAAAAACCCGACAACATAATGCTGTCGGGTTTTATACATGTATCAGAATCGATTAGGATTCGATGGAAGCTACAACGCCAGCGCCTACTGTACGGCCACCTTCGCGGATAGCGAAGCGAGTACCTTGTTCCATCGCTACTGGAGCGATCAGTTCAACAGTGAACTCAGTGTTGTCGCCAGGCATGATCATTTCAACGCCTTCTGGCAGTTGGATGATACCTGTAACGTCAGTTGTACGGAAGTAGAATTGTGGACGGTAGTTAGCAAAGAAAGGAGTGTGACGTCCGCCCTCTTCTTTGGACAGAACGTAAACTTCTGCTTTGAACTTAGTGTAAGGCTTAACGGAACCTGGTTTCGCCAAGCATTGTCCGCGCTCGATGTCGTTACGGTCTACACCGCGCAACAGAGCACCGATGTTGTCACCAGCTTGAGCGGAATCCAGCAATTTGCGGAACATCTCAACGCCAGTTACAGTTGTGTTTTTAGTTTCTTCAGCCAGACCGATGATTTCTACTTGGTCACCAACTTTAACTACACCGCGCTCTACGCGACCAGTAGCTACAGTACCACGACCAGTAATTGTGAAAACATCCTCTACAGGCATCAGGAAAGGCTTGTCAGTTGCACGCTCAGGAGTTGGGATGTAGCTGTCAACAGCGTCCATCAACTCAGCGATTTTCTTAGCCCAGTCACCAGTTGGGTTATCCAAAGCTTCTTTAGCAGAACCTTTGATTACTGGAGTGTCGTCACCTGGGAAGTCGTATTGGGACAGCAGGTCACGGATTTCCATTTCAACGAGTTCCAACAACTCTTCATCGTCTACCATGTCGCATTTGTTCATGAATACTACGATGTAAGGTACGCCTACTTGTTTGGAGAGCAGGATGTGCTCGCGAGTTTGTGGCATAGGGCCATCAGCTGCGGATACAACCAGGATTGCTCCGTCCATTTGAGCAGCACCAGTAATCATGTTTTTCACGTAGTCAGCGTGACCAGGGCAGTCAACGTGAGCATAGTGACGGTTTTCAGTTTCGTACTCAACGTGTGCTGTGTTGATTGTGATACCGCGCTCTTTTTCTTCTGGAGCAGCGTCAATCGCAGCATAGTTCATTGCTTGTGCTTTACCTGATTGTGCCAAAACAGTTGTGATAGCAGCAGTCAGAGTAGTTTTACCATGGTCAACGTGACCAATAGTACCGATGTTAACGTGTGGTTTATTACGCTCAAATTTCGCTTTTGCCATGAGAGAAAAGCCTCCTTAAATGATAAGGGTTATATTGGTTAAAGAAAGGTTTACCCTACTAATGGTTGTCCCTTTACTATTGTAAACCTTTCTTGTTTGAAGATAAAGCCAGGAGCTACTATTATTCGCCTTTGGACTTCTTGATGATCTCTTCGGAGATGAATTTTGGTACCTCTTCGTAGTGATCGATCTCCATGGAGTAGTTACCACGACCTTGTGTACGGGAACGAAGAACTGTGGAGTATCCGAACATCTCGGACAGTGGTACCATTGCACGGATCGCTTGTGCATTTGCGCGAGCTTCCATACCTTCGATACGACCGCGGCGGGAGTTCAGGTCACCCATTACGTCGCCCATGTACTCTTCAGGCATGATTACTTCTACTTTCATGATTGGCTCAAGGAGAACAGCGCCACATTTTTTCGCAGCTTCTTTCAAAGCGAGGGAACCTGCTACTTTAAATGCCATCTCGGAGGAGTCAACGTCATGGTAGCTACCGTCTACGATAGTAGCTTTGATATCTACCAGCGGGAAGCCAGCGATAACACCATTTTTCATTGATTCTTCGATACCCGCTTGAACAGCAGGGATGTATTCTCTTGGAACCACACCACCGACGATTTTGTTTTCAAACTGGAATCCAGCACCAGCTTCGAGTGGAGCGAACTCTACCCAAACGTGACCGAATTGACCACGACCACCGGACTGACGAACGAATTTACCTTCCACTTTAGCTGCTGTACGGAATGTTTCACGGTAAGCAACTTGTGGTGCACCTACGTTCGCTTCCACTTTGAATTCACGTCTCATACGGTCAACGATGATTTCCAGGTGAAGCTCACCCATACCGGAAATGATTGTTTGACCTGTTTCTTCATCCGTACGAGTTCTGAACGTAGGGTCTTCTTCAGCCAATTTAGAGAGGGCAATACCCATCTTGTCTTGGTCTGCTTTAGACTTAGGTTCGATCGCAACGGAGATAACTGGTTCTGGGAATGTCATGGACTCCAGGATAACCGGAGACTTTTCATCACACAGAGTATCACCAGTTGTTGTATCTTTCAAACCTACTGCAGCAGCGATATCACCGGAGTAAACCGTTTGGATCTCTTCACGGTGGTTTGCGTGCATTTGCAGAATGCGGCCTACACGCTCACGCTTGCCTTTAGTAGAGTTGAGTACATAAGAACCAGCATTCAATACACCAGAGTACACACGGAAGAAGGTCAGTCGACCAACGTAAGGGTCAGTCATGATCTTGAAAGCAAGAGCAGAGAATGGACCGTTATCGTCAGCTGGACGAGACACTTCGTCTTCGGTGTCTGGCAATGTACCTTTGATCGCCGGGATGTCTACAGGCGATGGCAGGAAAGTTACTACGTTATCCAGCATAGGTTGAACACCTTTGTTACGGTAAGAAGAACCGCACATTACTGGAACGAGTTTAACATCGATGGTACCTTTACGCAGAGCTGAACGAATTTCATCGTTAGTCAACTCTTCGCCTTCGAGGTACTTCATCATCAATTCTTCATCTTGTTCTGCAGCTGCTTCAACCAATGCCAGACGCAGTTCTTCGCATCTTTCTTTCAGGTCAGCAGGAATTTCTACAGAGTCAGATGTTTTACCCAGGTCATCAGTATAGATGATTGCCTTCATCTCGATGAGGTCAACCATTCCTTTGAACTGATCTTCAGCACCGATTGGGTATTGAACTGCTACCGGGTTAGCTCCAAGACGAGTGCGGATTTGCTCCAAGCACATGTCGAAGTTAGCACCGATGATGTCCATTTTGTTGATGTAGCAAACACGCGGAACACCGTATTTGTCAGCTTGACGCCATACGGTTTCAGTCTGTGGTTCTACACCACCCTTTGCGTCAAAAACGGTTACAGCACCGTCAAGAACGCGCAGGGAGCGCTCCACTTCTACAGTGAAGTCTACGTGACCAGGCGTATCGATGATGTTGATACGATGGCCTTTCCATTGAGCAGTAGTAGCGGCGGAAGTGATCGTAATACCGCGCTCTTGTTCTTGTTCCATCCAGTCCATGGTAGCCGCACCTTCGTGTGTCTCACCAATTTTGTGAACGCGACCAGTGTAGAACAGAATACGCTCCGTGGTAGTCGTCTTACCAGCATCAATGTGAGCCATGATACCGATATTACGCGTATTCGAGAGAGAGAACTCGCGAGCCATTAGGTATGCTCCTTCCATAACTCGTGTGTGAGAATATACGGGTATCCGAAACGGATACCCATTTTAAAATCCTACCAGCGATAGTGAGCAAACGCTTTGTTCGCTTCAGCCATCTTGTGTGTGTCTTCACGCTTTTTAACAGCTGCACCAGTGTTGTTAGCAGCGTCCATGATCTCGTTAGCAAGACGTTGTTCCATGGTTTTTTCTCCACGGTTACGGGAGTAGTTAACCATCCAACGCAGACCAAGAGTCGTACGGCGCTCTGGTTTTACTTCGATTGGTACTTGATAGTTAGCACCACCTACACGGCGAGCTTTAACTTCGAGTACTGGCATTACGTTTTTCAGTGCTTCTTCAAACACTTCCATCGGATTGCGACCTGTGCGCTCCTGAATGATGTCAAATGCGTTGTAGAGAATGTTCTGAGCTACACCACGCTTACCATCCAACATCAGGCGGTTAATCAAGCGAGTAACCAACTTGCTGTTATGAATAGGATCAGGCAGCACGTCACGACGGGTTACAGGACCTTTACGAGGCATCGTATTCCCTCCTTCTTTTCAATATAACTTCACGCCACTTCAAAGGCGTTTTCATTATTTCTTTTTCGCTGCAGCAGCTGCTTGACCTGGCTTCGGACGCTTAGTACCGTATTTGGAACGACCTTGTTTACGGTTGTTCACACCAGCAGTGTCAAGTGCACCACGAACGATATGGTAGCGTACCCCTGGCAAGTCTTTTACACGACCGCCGCGCACAAGCACGACGCTATGCTCTTGCAGGTTGTGGCCAATACCACCGATGTATGCAGTTACCTCGATACCGTTAGTCAAACGCACACGAGCGTATTTACGCAACGCGGAGTTTGGTTTTTTCGGAGTCATGGTACCTACACGAGTGCAAACACCACGTTTTTGAGGAGAGCTTTGGTTGGTTTGGCTTTTCTTGAAGCTGTTGTACCCTTTTTGAAGAGCTGGGGACTTCGACTTCACAACCTTATCCTCGCGACCTTTACGCACCAATTGGTTAATTGTAGGCATGATGTTACCTCCCTTCTTAATACCCAATCTTCAAGACCACAGATCCAGGTGAGTCATTTTTAGGCCAAATAGAAAGTCCTTGTCCAGCATTACGCAACGTGTAACAACTGACAAAAACATCATTAACCACTTTTCTTAATCGCAGCAGTAGCTGCCCCCACTTCGATCCCGCACGCTTTGCCTAATCGACGCATGGAATCTACATGGATGACTGGAACACCCTTCTCTTTGCAAAGGAGCTCGACTTTTTGGGTCAAACGCTTATCAGCATCCGTAGCGATGTAAACTGCTTCTACCTGTTGGTGTTCGACAGCTTTGATCGTCTGCTTAATGCCGATCGTCAACTCCTTGGCCCGCTCTACTTTTTCATAAGACATGATTTTCATATCCTCCAAAGTACAGATGTCAGGCACACTTGAATATAATATCAGGTGGGCTATGAGTTGTCAACGTCCCACTTCATATTTTTATTTAGGAAAGCGCCCACCGCAAATGATGGGCGCTTAACCTGCAATTACTCCACTGAAACAGCTGCTTGCTGCGCTTTCCCTGCCTCAAGCTCTGCTTCGTAATCCATCTGACTTGCCACTTTAATATTGCGATAACGCGACATACCGGTACCAGCTGGAACCAGCTTACCGATAATAACGTTCTCTTTCAAACCTAGCAAGCGGTCCACTTTTCCTTTGATCGCTGCATCGGTCAGAACGCGAGTCGTCTCCTGGAAGGATGCTGCCGACAAGAAGGAGTCCGTTTCGAGGGATGCTTTCGTGATACCCAAGAGTACTGGACGACCAACTGCTGGATTTCTGCCTTCAATGAGTACTTTCGCATTTGCTTGTTCGAATTCCGGAACTTCCACATAGGAACCTGGCAGAAGATCCGTATCCCCGCTATCAATAACACGCAGCTTGCGAAGCATCTGACGAATCATTACTTCCACGTGTTTATCGTTAATTTCTACACCCTGCATACGGTAAACTTTTTGTACCTCTTGCAAAATGTAGTTGGAAACTCCGCGCATGCCGCGAACTTTCAGCATTTCTTTCGGATCTACGGAACCCTCTGTGAGTTCATCCCCGGCATTCAGCTTGACGCCAACAGAAACCTTGATGCGAGAGCCGTACGGAGCTGCATACACTTTGTTTTCCGCTTCACCACGAACTTCGATTTCGCGACGATCTTTACCTTCGCGAATGTCGACAACTTCACCGTCAATCTCGGAGATAACGGCTTGCCCTTTCGGATTGCGCGCCTCAAACAACTCCTGAATACGCGGCAAACCTTGGGTAATATCGTCTCCCGCAACCCCACCGGTATGGAAGGTACGCATAGTCAGCTGGGTACCCGGCTCACCAATAGACTGAGCAGCAATAATACCTACTGCTTCCCCTACTTCCACCTCGGCACCTGTTGCCAGGTTGCGTCCGTAGCACAGTTTGCAGACACCATGGCTGGTGCGGCAAGCAAGTACGTTACGGATGTAAACCTCAGTGATGCCTTCTTTTTCGATATACTCGGCAACCTCTTCAGAAATCTCCTCATTGCGGCCAATAATGACTTCTTTGGTCACAGGGTGGCGCAAAGTCTCGAAGCATGTACGACCGATTAGACGGTCAGACAGCTTTTCGATCTCTTCTTTACCATCCTTAATTGCTGTAACACGAATTCCTTTATCCGTACCACAATCTTTTTCGCGGACGATCACGTCTTGGGCAACGTCTACGAGACGACGAGTCAGGTAACCCGAGTCCGCTGTACGAAGTGCCGTATCGGCGAGACCTTTCCGCGCACCGTGCGTGGAGATAAAGTATTCCAATACCGTCAGACCTTCACGGAAGTTGGATTTAATAGGCAACTCGATTATTCGACCAGACGGATTCGCCATCAGACCGCGCATACCTGCCAGCTGAGTAATCTGGGATACGTTACCGCGGGCACCGGAGTTTGCCATCATAAAGATAGCATTAAATTTATCCATCGATTTCATCAACACTTCTGTTACTTCATCCTTGGCTTTGGACCAGATGGAAATAACGCGGTCATAGCGCTCGTCTTCGGTAATCAAACCGCGACGGAACTGAGTCATGACAGTTGCAACCTTTTCGTCTGCACCATCAAGGATATCTTTTTTCTTACCTGGTACCGCGATGTCTGCTACGGCAATCGTGATACCTGCTTTTGTCGAGTACGTGAAGCCCAATTCCTTGATCTTATCGAGGATCATGGATGTTTTCATCGTACCAAAGCGACGGAAGCACTCCGAAATAATAGTTCCGAGGAAGCCTTTCTTCACAGCACCTGGATCAGGGAGGTTCTTAATGAACTCCGTAACGTTCGTACCTTTATCAAAGATAAAGCACTCGTCTGGAACCATAAATTGCAGGTTAGCTTTGGTTGGTGCATTAATGAACGGCAGATCAGCAGGGAAAATTTCATTAAAAATGACTTTCCCTACAGTCGTTACGAGAAGCGCGTTCTCTTGCTGCTCAGTAAAGCTCGTTTTGTTCAGGCGCTTCGCAGGCAGAGCGATACGTGTATGCAGGCTGATGTAGCCCTGCTGGTACGCGGCAATCGCATCATGCGGGTCACGATAAATCGTCCCCTCGCCTTTGTCGCCTTCCCGCTCCAACGTGAGGTAGTAAGAACCAAGCACCATATCCTGGGATGGCGTAACTACCGGCTTACCGTCTTTCGGGTTCAAGATATTTTGTGCTGCCAGCATGAGGATACGGGCTTCTGCCTGTGCCTCTGCAGACAACGGAACGTGAACAGCCATTTGGTCACCGTCGAAGTCCGCGTTGTACGCTGTACAAACGAGCGGATGCAGACGGATCGCGCGACCTTCTACCAATACTGGTTCAAACGCCTGGATACCCAGACGGTGCAAGGTGGGGGCACGGTTCAACAGTACTGGATGCTCGCGGATAACGTCCTCAAGTACATCCCATACCTCAGGCTGAACGCGCTCTACCTTGCGCTTTGCGCTCTTGATGTTATGAGCGAGGCCTTTTGCCACCAGCTCTTTCATCACGAACGGCTTGAAGAGCTCGAGTGCCATTTCTTTTGGCAAACCGCACTGATACATCTTCAGGTTTGGTCCTACAACGATAACGGAACGACCGGAGTAGTCAACACGCTTACCGAGCAGGTTTTGACGGAAACGACCTTGTTTACCTTTCAGCATGTGGCTGAGAGATTTCAGAGGACGGTTACCTGGTCCTGTTACAGGACGTCCACGACGCCCGTTGTCGATGAGCGCATCTACTGCTTCCTGCAGCATGCGTTTCTCGTTTTGTACGATAATGTCAGGAGCACCCAGCTCAAGCAGGCGCTTCAGACGATTGTTCCGGTTGATTACACGACGGTACAAGTCATTCAAGTCGGATGTGGCAAAGCGTCCACCATCCAATTGAACCATCGGGCGCAGCTCCGGCGGAATTACTGGCAGTACGTCAAGAACCATCCAATCCGGGTGGTTACCGGAGTTGCGGAATGCCTCGAGCACTTCCAGACGCTTGATCGCGCGGTTTCGGCGTTGGCCTTGTGCCGTTTTCAAATCTTCTTTTAACGTTTCCACATCTTTGTCCAGATCGATTTCAGCGAGCAGACGCTTGATCGCTTCTGCACCCATCATCGCTTGGAAGGAGTGGCCGTATTTCTCACGATAGTTGCGGTACTCTTTTTCGGAGAGCAGCTGCTTCTTATCGAGAGGTGTATCCCCAGCATCCGTTACCACGTAAGAAGCAAAGTAAATTACTTCTTCCAGGGAACGCGGGGACATATCGAGAACCAAGCCCATACGGCTCGGAATCCCTTTGAAGTACCAGATGTGAGAAACTGGGGCAGCCAGTTCAATGTGCCCCATGCGCTCACGACGTACTTTGGCGCGGGTTACTTCCACGCCGCAACGATCGCACACTACACCTTTATAACGTACACGCTTGTATTTACCGCAATGGCACTCCCAGTCCTTGGTCGGTCCAAAGATGCGTTCGCAGAACAAGCCGTCTTTTTCCGGTTTCAGTGTGCGGTAGTTGATCGTCTCCGGCTTTTTTACTTCCCCGAAAGACCAGGAACGGATCTTATCGGGGGAAGCCAAGCCGATCTTCATATATTCGAAGTTGTTCACGTCTATCACAGGGCGTTACCTCCCTTTTGTACCGGAATCTTACTCTTCGTTCAAGCTTCCGCCTTCGAGTACGAGGTTCAGTTTTTCACCATTGCCCTCATCCTCATCTTCCATCTCTCGCATTTCAATCTCCTGCTCATCTCCGGACAGGATCTTCACGTCCATACCCAAGCTTTGCAGCTCCTTGATCAATACCTTGAAGGACTCAGGAACGCCTGGCTCTGGAACGTTTTCGCCTTTGACGATCGCTTCGTACGTTTTCACACGTCCGACGACGTCATCGGATTTCACAGTGAGAATTTCTTGCAAGGTGTAGGCTGCACCATATGCTTCCAGTGCCCAAACCTCCATCTCCCCGAAACGCTGTCCTCCGAATTGAGCTTTACCACCCAATGGCTGCTGTGTAACGAGTGAGTAAGGACCAGTAGAACGGGCATGGATTTTGTCATCAACCAAGTGAGCCAGTTTCAGCATGTATACGCAACCGACGGTTACACGTCGATCGAACGGTTCACCTGTACGGCCATCGAACAGAATGGTTTTACCATCGCGGTCGAGTCCGGCTTCTTCCAATGTCTCGAATACTTCTGCCTGGCGTGCACCGTCAAATACTGGCGTTGCCACGTGAATACCCAGAAGCTTCGCTGCCATACCAAGGTGAGTCTCCAATACCTGACCGATGTTCATCCGCGAAGGTACGCCAAGCGGGTTGAGTACGATCTCAACTGGAGAGCCATCTGGGAGGAATGGCATGTCTTCTTCTGCCATGATCCGGGCAATAACCCCTTTGTTACCATGTCGACCGGCCATCTTGTCACCCACGGAAATTTTCCGTTTTTGAGCGATGTAGACACGTACCAGTTGATTTACGCCTGGAGGCAGCTCGTCGCCATTCTCACGCGTAAAGACTTTGACATCCACGATAATACCGGAACCACCATGCGGTACGCGCAGGGACGTATCGCGAACTTCACGAGCCTTTTCACCGAAGATCGCATGCAGGAGACGTTCTTCTGCTGTCAGCTCAGTAACCCCTTTTGGAGTAACCTTACCAACGAGAATGTCGCCATCCTGAATTTCTGCACCTACACGGATAATTCCGCGTTCGTCCAGGTTTTTCAGAGCGTCCTCACCCACGTTTGGAATATCGCGTGTGATTTCCTCTGGACCCAACTTGGTGTCACGTGCTTCGGACTCGTATTCTTCAATATGGATAGACGTATACACGTCATCTTTAACCAGTTTTTCACTCAGAAGAATCGCGTCTTCGTAGTTGTATCCTTCCCATGTCATAAACGCAACGATCACGTTACGACCGAGAGCCAATTCACCTTTTTCGGTGGATGGACCGTCACCAACGATATCGCCTTTTTCAATCCAGTCGCCACGGCTTACAATTGGGCGTTGGTTGATACACGTACCTTGGTTGGAACGGATAAATTTGTGCATCTTGTACTTATCGATATCGCCAGCGACTTTCTTGCCGTCGATTTCTTTGTAACGACGAATCCAGATTTCGCGAGCCGTTACACGCTCTACCTGACCCGGATGCTTAGCAACGATTGCTACCCCGGAATCTTGCGCTGCTTTATGCTCCATACCTGTACCGACAAACGGTGCTTGTGGAATCAAAAGCGGAACGGCCTGCCGCTGCATGTTGGAACCCATCAATGCGCGGTTCGCGTCATCGTTTTCAAGGAACGGAATCAACGCGGTTGCCACGGACACTACCTGTTTAGGGGATACGTCCATGAAGTCAACCTTGTCACGTGGAACGCTCAAGATTTCACCTTTACGGCGGCAAATAACCATGTCGTTCACAAAGCGACCAACTTCATCGAGAGGCTGATTCGCCTGTGCCACGTTAAACACGTCTTCCTCATCAGCCGTCAAATAACTGATATCGGTAAGAACATAGCCTGTCTCCGGATCGACCTTACGACGAGGCGTTTCGATAAAGCCGTAGTCGTTGATGCGAGCGAAGGAAGACAGCGAGTTGATCAAACCAATGTTTGGACCCTCTGGCGTCTCAATTGGACACATGCGGCCATAGTGGGAATGGTGAACGTCGCGCACTTCAAAGCCTGCGCGCTCACGAGTCAGACCACCAGGTCCGAGTGCAGAGAGACGACGTTTATGAGTCAGCTCAGCAAGCGGGTTTGTTTGGTCCATGAACTGAGACAGCTGCGAGCTACCAAAGAACTCCTTCAGTGATGCAATCACTGGACGGATATTAATGAGAGCTTGCGGCGTAATCTGGTTTTGATCCTGGATGGACATACGCTCACGAACCACACGCTCCATACGGGACAAACCGATACGGAACTGGTTCTGCAAGAGCTCACCCACGGAACGGAGACGACGGTTACCCAAGTGATCGATGTCGTCTGTGGAACCAACGCTATGCAAGAGGTTCATGAAATAATTGATCGCCGAAACGATATCTGCCGGCGTAATATGCTTGACTGATTTATCTACATTTCCGTTTCCGATGATCTTGATGATCTTGCCATCTTCGATCGGAGAGAAAATATTAATGGATTGCAGATGAATCGCTTCCTCTTCCAAAACGCCGCCATGCGTACGAACATCAATACCACCGATGTTTCCTTCCAGAGCTGGCAAAATGCGATCCAATACACGACGGTCAATCATTTGACCTGCCTCAGCAAAAATTTCACCAGTATCGGTATCGACCAACGTTTCTGCCAAACGCTGATTGTACAGGCGATTCTTCAGATGAAGCTTCTTGTTCATTTTGTAACGACCGACAGAAGCCAAATCATAGCGTTTTGGATCAAAGAAGCGAGAGACCAAGAGACTCTTCGCATTATCAACTGTCGGCGGCTCACCTGGACGCAGGCGCTCGTAAATCTCGATCAGCGCTTTTTCGGTAGAGTCCGTATTGTCTTTTTCCAGCGTGTTCTTGATGTATTCATCTTCACCCAGCAAGCCCAAAATCTCAATGTCAGAACCAAAGCCCAATGCACGCAAAAGGACCGTTACCGGGATTTTACGTGTACGGTCGATGCGGACATAGATTACGTCTTTCGCATCAGTCTCCAACTCCAACCACGCGCCCCGGTTCGGGATCACAGTAGCTGTGAACGTCTGCTTGCCGTTTTTGTCCACTTTGGTGTTGTAATATACACTGGGGGAACGAACAAGCTGGCTGACAATAACGCGCTCAGCACCATTAATAATGAAGGTTCCCGTTTCAGTCATGAGCGGGAAATCCCCCATGAAGACTTCTTGTTCCTTCACTTCTCCCGTCTCTTTGTTCAACAAACGTACCTTCACACGCAGAGGCGCCGCATAGGTGACGTCACGTTCTTTCGACTCGTCAACATCGTACTTCGGCTCTCCCAAGCTGTAGTCGATAAACTCCAGCACGAGATTACCTGTGAAGTCCTGGATTGGCGAAATGTCTTGGAACATCTCACGGAGCCCCTCATCAAGGAACCATTGGTAGGACTTTTGCTGAATCTCGATGAGATTTGGAAGGCCCAGCACTTCGTTAATACGTGAATACGTACGACGCTGGCGGTGTCGGCCACTTTGAATCACTTTACCTGCCAACTTATTCACCCCTCAGGTTGTGTTTTCACACACAGAAACTTGGCATTCGGCAACTTTAAGAGAGCAGACGAATGCCTCAAAAATAAAAATGGGTTAAAGCAGTAACACCATTTTTAACCCAGAGAAACTCTATTTTAAAAGAATTCCCATGTTTTTACACAAACATTCCTTTCTTTTTCATGAAAAGAAAAAATGCTTGACAGACAGGGAATTACTGAAAAATAGACATTTATCCCATATTGACATTTTATAATGCTATCATATCGGGTTATTCCCGTCAAGAAAAGTTTCCTAATGAGTCTTTCCTTGACTATTTGATCGCCCGAAAAATGTGATAGCCTTTTTTCCGGTCTATCTCTATTACTTCGTGGTAGGTTTCCTGAAGCTTCTTCAATGCTGAAGGGGCACCTTGTTTCTTTTGAATCACTACCCACATCTCGCCACCTTCAGCCAGGAGCTCATACCCTTCCGTAAAAATGCGATGGACGATTTCTTTGCCCGCTCGAATAGGTGGATTGGTCAGGATGATATCGTACTGCTTTCCCTGCACGCCGCTGTAAACATCGCTAACGAGAACCTCAACATTTTCCACGCCATTCAACTCCGCGTTACGTCGCGCCAAGCTCACAGCACGCTCGTTGACGTCAATCATCGTCACCTGTCCCTCAGCAGCAAGTCCGGCAGCAGTCAAACCGATAGGACCATAACCGCATCCCACATCCAGCACTCGAGCACGACTGGGAATGTCCATATCTTCGATGAGCAATACACTGCCGAAGTCAATCCGATCGCGCGAAAAAACACCTGCATCTGTCCAAAAACGCAGTTCTTTGCCGCGAAGCACAAACGTAAACTGCTGCTCGTCATGTGCAGCGCCCGGTCGATTGGTGTAGTAGTGATCTGCCACGTGTGATTCACCCTCTTCGCATCGATATAGAAGCAAAGCTCTCTCACTTCTACAGAAAAACCCCCTGCCGCAGGCAAGGGGATTTCCATTAGGAAGCTAACTTACTTTACTTCTACTTGTGCGCCAGCTTCTTCGAGTTTTGCTTTGAGAGCTTCTGCTTCGTCTTTGGAAACGCCCTCTTTGAGTGTTTTTGGAGCGTTGTCTACCAGGTCTTTTGCTTCTTTCAGACCCAAACCAGTCAGCTCGCGAACAACTTTGATAACGTTGATTTTGGAAGCGCCACCGCTTACCAGGTTTACAGTGAATTCAGTTTGCTCAGCAGCCGCTTCAGCACCGCCACCAGCAACTACAGCTACAGGAGCAGCAGCAGTTACACCGAATTCTTCTTCGATTGCTTTTACCAGGTCGTTCAGTTCGAGAACGGACATGCCTTTAATGGCTTCCAAGATTTGCTCTTTAGACATTTTGAAATCCTCCCATTCAAGGAAAAGTATAGTTGAAATGTTAAGCGATCAGGCGATTACGCGCCTTGACCTTCTTTTTGTTCTGCCACTGCTTTGACTGCCAGTGCAACGTTGCGCATTGGAGCTTGCAGGACGGAAAGAAGCATGGAAAGGAGACCTTCGCGGGATGGAAGAGTTGCGAGTGCTTGAATTTGATCAGCAGCAACTACTTTACCTTCGATTACGCCACCCTTGATTTCCAGCTTGTCGTTTTTCTTAGCGAATTCAGCGATGATTTTCGCTGGAGCGATGATATCGTCATTGGAGAACGCCAGCGCGTTCGGGCCAGTCAGATATTGATCCAGTTCAGTCAGGCTTTCCTTCTCAGTAGCCAAACGAGTCAGGGAGTTTTTCAACACCTGGAACTCAACACCTGCTTCACGCAATTGTTTGCGCAGCTCAGTTACTTGTGCTACTGTCAGACCGCGGTAGTCAGCTACCACTGTTGTTTGGCTTTCGCGAAGCTTAGTTGCGATTTCGTTGATCGCTTGTACCTTTTCTTCACGAATAACGGTTGGACGAATTTCTGCCATTGTTTACACCTCCCGTGCTCTAATTCCTAGAAAATGAAGAATGCCCTCGCAGACTCACGAGGGCATAATGCTTTATCGTCAAAGGAAATCTCATTTCCTCTTTCGTACATCACACGCCTCGGAGGGATATTAAGCATTGCTTTAGAAAGCTTTGCACCATCTGTCTACGGCCTATTCTTTTCATCAACAGGAACTATCTTAACAACTCCCACAAAGGAAGTCAAGTGCCATTATTTTACAGCAACGCGTACGCCAGGACCCATAGTGGAGCTCAGGGTTACATTTCTCATGTAAACACCTTTAGCTGCTGCTGGTTTCGCGCGGTTCAGCGCATCTGTCAATGCAGCCAGGTTGTCAGCCAGCTTGTCAGCATCGAAGGATGCTTTTCCGATCGGAGCGTGGATGTTACCTTGCTTGTCTACGCGATACTCAATTTTACCTGCTTTGATTTCGTTAACCGCTTTGGTTACATCAAATGTAACAGTTCCGGTTTTAGGGTTTGGCATCAGGCCTTTTGGACCGAGTACACGACCCAATTTACCTACTTCACCCATCATGTCAGGAGTAGCTACTACAACGTCAAAGTCGAACCAGCCACCTTGAATTTTCGCGATCATGTCTGCATCGCCTACATAGTCAGCGCCAGCTGCTTCTGCATCTTTTGCTTTTTCGCCTTTAGCGAATACGAGAACGCGTTGTACTTTACCAGTACCATGAGGCAATACAACAGCGCCACGGATTTGTTGGTCAGCACGCTTAGGGTCTACGCCCAAACGGAAAGCTGCTTCAACAGTTTCATCGAATTTAGCAGTAGCTGCTTTTTTAACCAGCTCGATACCTTCTGCTACTTCGTATACTTTGTTTTTATCAACGAGCTTTACAGCCTCTTGATATTTCTTACCTTTTTTCGCCATGATTAAATCTCCCTTCAATGTGGTCGTAGCGGTTAATCCTCCCACAGACAGGGGGGCACAATGTCTGTGCCCCCTTGCACTTAAGACAATTAGTCTTCGATTACGATACCCATAGAACGTGCAGTACCTTCAACCATGCGCATAGCCGCTTCAACGGATGCTGCATTCAGGTCAGGGCGCTTCAGTTCTGCGATTTCACGAACTTTATCACGCTTCAGCGTAGCAACCTTTGTTTTGTTTGGTACGCCAGAACCGGACTCGATGCCAGCAGCTTTTTTCAGAAGAACTGCAGCTGGTGGAGTCTTCGTGATGAAAGTGAAAGAACGGTCTTCAAACACGGTGATTTCCACCGGGATGATCATACCAACTTCGCTCTCTGTACGAGCATTGAATTCTTTACAGAATCCCATGATGTTAACACCAGCTTGACCGAGCGCCGGACCTACTGGAGGTGCAGGATTCGCTTTACCTGCTGGGATTTGTAATTTAATTACGCGGATAACCTTCTTAGCCACGTAAGACACCTCCTTACTTCACATGTGGTTATTACGGGGGAATGCCCCCTCCCACCGTTTGGTGAAAGTCTATGTAACGACCTTCGATCTATAGTGAGAGTGCAAGAAACCCCAGATATTGTTGTGGGATTGTTAAAACAAAATGAAATGTACCATATAGCACGATACTTTTCAAGTTGTATCCTAATCCAATTTTTGAACTTGTGTAAAGTCTAGCTCTACCGGTGTTTCGCGACCGAAGATGTCCACTAATACGCGAACCTTCTGTCTGTCCGGGTGAATCTCGATAATCTCCCCGGTGCGATTAGAAAATGGACCATCTGTGACGCGCACCATATCGCGGAGAGCAAAATCGACTCTGATTTTGGGAATTTCGATCCCCATTTGCTTGAGAATCGTATCGGCCTCTTCGGGACGCAGCGCTGTCGGCTTGGAGCCGGCGCCTGTGGATCCGACAAAGCCGGTAACCCCAGGAGTGTTACGCACGACATACCATGAGTCGTCCGTCATCACCATTTCAACAAGGACGTATCCAGGAAACACTTTTTTCGTGACGGTGCGCTTTTTGCCATCCTTAGTCTCCACTTCTTCTTCAGTGGGAACGAGAACGCGAAAGATCTTGTCTTCCATGCCCATCGACTCGAGGCGTTTCTCAAGATTCGTTTTAACCTTGTTTTCGTAACCTGAGTACGTATGAAGTACATACCATGCTTTTTCCATATCCACCAGGACGTTAACCGTCCGTCCCTCCTAAGACTTGCAAAATTACGTTCCTAGAATCAAATCGATCAAGCGCGAGATACCCAAATCAACGACGAAGAAGAACAGTGCTAACAGCACAACTGTTACGAGAACAACGAGCGTGTAGGTCGTCAATTCCTTACGGTTGGGCCAACGGACTTTCTTCAGTTCGGACATTACGTCGCCAAAAAAGTCACCGGTACGGCGAAAACTGGCTCCGATTCGTGCTAAAAAACCCACTTTGCCACCCCCTGACTTCGTCGCATCAACCATTACTTCGTCTCGCGATGAAGGGTTTGCTTCTTGTCACGGGAGCAATACTTTTTCAGTTCAACACGTTCAGTAGTGGTGCGCTTGTTCTTGGTGGAGATATAGTTACGCTCGCCACACTCGGTGCACGCCAACGTGATGTTTACTCGCATTTATTGCCACCTCCATCTCATTTCAAACCTTACTATTAATGAAAAGTACCCCGATGATAAATAGTACGGGAAAACCGCTACTTTTTCCAGACCATTTCATTCACCAAAGTAACCATAGAACAGAGAGATAAGAGTCTATGGCTACCTAAATAAATTTATCACACCGAAATACCCATGTCAAACAAAACGACTTGACAAGACGAAAGCATTTTGCTTCCATAAAAAATCCGCTATTTCCCTTTTTTGCACCGTTTACCCTACTGAAAGCAATTTCGATTTTGCTAGGAATAAAAAAGAGAGATTCTCTTTTTACAGATGAATCTCTCTTCCTTCCAAATAACGCTCCAATTTACGCTTTACACGCTGCAAGGCATTGTCGATAGATTTGACGTGACGCTTTAGCTCAACAGCAATCTGCTGATACGAGCGTCCATCCAGGTAGAGCATAAGCACCTGACGTTCCAGGTCGCTCAAAATCTCACTCATTTTACCCTCGATATCATCAAACTCCTCGCGGTTAATAAACAATTCTTCGGGATCTGTCACCTTGGTGCCAGAAATGACATCCAGTAAGGTGCGGTCAGAATCCTCATCGTAGATCGGCTTGTCCAGCGATACGTACGAATTGAGCGGAATATGCTTTTGTCTGGTAGCCGTCTTGATGGCTGTGATGATCTGACGAGTAATGCACAGCTCAGCAAAAGCTTTGAAAGAAGTGAGCTTGTCCCCTCGGAAGTCGCGAATAGACTTGTACAGTCCGATCATCCCTTCCTGCACGATATCTTCGCGGTCAGCCCCAATAAGAAAATAGGATCTCGCTTTGGCACGCACGAAGTTCTTGTACTTGTTGATCAAGTACTCCAGAGCTTCTGCGTCATTATCGCGAACCAGGTCGACTACTTCTTCGTCGGTCATCAGTTCATATTGGGCATGTTTTAACTCCTTGAGGTCAACACTCACAAATGATCCCTCCGCCAACCGGTTTCTCCATAGATGACGCTATTATACATGATGCCGTAAAAAAGCGTCAACCGAATCAAACTTATTCCCTTCTCCATTTTTCGAATATTTTCGCTATTTCATCATCCAATTTAATGCGTCTGGAGAAGCCTTCTTCATGTGTTTTTTCAACCTGCTGCTTGATTTCCTTGCCTGCATTTTCCATATCTAACAACAACTCCCGCGCGGATTTGCGCAGTGCTCCCTGACCGAAAATGACACGCTGGGAAGTGTAGTCAGATGTTGCTACATAAATTTGTCGATTTTTTTGGTGAAATTGGGAGACGAGCTGTTCAATTTTTTCGTCAGCCGTCTCCTTTTTCTTCGTGAAATAAATTTCTACCTGATAATCTTCCATTTGGCGACCGATGCCCGGTACATTATAGGCATCAAATACAATGATGACTTTCATTCCCATGTAGCTCTGGTATTCTGCCATTTTGGAAATCAGCTGATCACGCGCCTCGTCCATGCGATCTTGATCCTTTAATACGCGCAAGTCCGGCCAGGCACCGATGATATTATAGCCATCCACGATCAGCAGCTGCTTGGCTTTCTTTTTAGCCATTTCATTTCACCCGCGTCGGAAGTGGACTCCTGGAACGGTATACTTCATACATGAGCAGTGCCGCAGCTACTGAGGCATTGAGAGAGGTTACATTGCCGGCCATCGGCAGACTGTACAGAAAATCACAGTTTTCCCGTACCAAACGGCTGATGCCTTTGCCCTCACTGCCAATCACAATCGCAAGTGGCATTGTATAATCGCCTTGGCGGAAATCCTGCTTCGCACTCGCATCGGTACCTGCAATCCAGACACCACGCTCTTTTAATTCTTCCATGGTGCGGACCAAATTCGTTACACGCGCTACGGGCACATAATTGATAGCCCCAGCGGACGACTTGGCCACAGTAGCCGTCAAGCTGACCGAACGACGCTTGGGAATGACGACCCCATGAGCACCCACCGCATCTGCCGTCCGCATAATGGAGCCCAGATTATGCGGGTCCTCCAGCTCGTCCAGCAAAAGAATAAATGGTTGCTCGTTTTTTTCCTCTGCCCGCTTCAAAATATCGTCCACTTCTACATAATCGTAAGCGGCTACAGAAGCAATGACTCCCTGGTGGTTATCTGTAGACACCAGTTGATCCAGCTTCTTGCGGTTCGCCGTCGTCACAATGACTCCCTGCTCTTTTGCCAAAGAAAATACGGGGCCCATTAAATTTTTATTGGTTCCTTCTGCAATCCAAATCTTATTAATTGTACGCCCTGATCGGAGCGCTTCGATAACCGGGTTTTTCCCGAGAATCCACTCTTCACTCATGCTTATTCTCCTTCCACAATCGCAAAAGCTTGCTGCACAATTTCAGCGATCCGCTCTTCTTTTCCACTCAAATACAAATACCCGATCAACGCTTCAAAGGCAGTGGCATGACGATAGTCGATAATATCGGCATTTTTGGCCGTGGAGCCTGATTTGGCATTTCGTCCTCGTTTTACCACACTCAGCTCTTCCTCCGGCAAAGTAGGCATTAAAGTCAGTAAGACATTTGCCTGCGCTTTCGCTGACACATACCGGTTGGCTGCCTTGTGGAGCTGGTTTGGCTTAACCAGCCCCTTGGCAATTAGATGGTATCTCACACAATGAGCATAGGTAGCGTCGCCGAGAAAGGCAAGCACCAGTGGATTGGTCAGATTAGGATCTCGCGTTAGTTCTTCTTTTTGCATACCTTCTTCGGCCCCTTACTTACGGCGCCAGCGAACACCCTGTGGGGTGTCTTCCAGCACAATTCCTTTGGCTGCGAGCAAATCACGAATTTCGTCCGAACGAGCAAAATCGCGTGCTTTGCGTGCTTCTGTACGTTCTACGATCAGTGCATCGATTTCACTGTCCAAAAGCTCCTCTTCACATACAAGCTCCAGTCCAAATACTCCAGTCAGCTCCACGAGAAGCTCCATGTAGGCAGTGATCTCTTTTGTCCCTACATTCTGGTGACGCATGTAGAGATTGGCTTCTTTTACGATATCAAAGAATACGGTAATCGCATTCGCTGTATTCAGGTCGTCATCCATCTCCGCAATGAACCGCTCACGCAGATCGCTGATGATTTTGGCTTGCTCAGTTGCCTGGCCATTTGGCTCTTCGTCCCGCGACGTTTCCAGTCGATGAGAGAGGTTTGTGTAAGCTGTCTTGATTCTCTCCAGACCGTTTGCTGCTTGCTCCAACAATTCATCGCTAAAATTAATCGGGTTGCGGTAATGACCTTGCAGCATGAAGAAACGAATTAACTGTCCCCCGAATTTTGCGGTCAAATCACGAGCCAAAAGGAAGTTACCCAGTGATTTGGACATTTTTTCATTGTCGATATTGAGCATGCCGTTGTGTAGCCAGTAGCGCGCAAATACTTTTCCCGTAAAGCACTCGGACTGAGCAATTTCGTTCTCATGGTGAGGGAACACCAGATCGGTACCACCAGCATGAATATCGATTTCCTCGCCCAAAAACTTTAGCGCCATCGCCGAGCACTCGATGTGCCAGCCCGGGCGTCCTTCACCCCAAGGACTGCTCCATGTAACCTCTCCTGTCTTTGCCGCTTTCCACAAAGCAAAGTCAAGCGGGTGCTCCTTTTTCTCATTGATCTCTACGCGCGCGCCTGCTTGCAGGTCATCCAGCGGTTGATGAGAAAGCTTTCCATACAATTGAAAACGTCCCGTACGGAAGTATACATCGCCCTCACTCTCATAGGCGTAGCCTTTTTCGATCAGGCCTTGGATGAATTCAATGATTTCAGGGATTGTCTGCATCACACGCGGTTGAATATCAGGCGGCAGTACATTCAAGGAGCGCAAATCCTCATTGAAAGCATCGGTATAACGGTCAGCCACTTCTTTGACAGTCGTTCCCTCTTCATTGGCGACCCGGATCAGCTTATCGTCCACATCTGTAATGTTTTGTACAAACGTCACTTCGTAGCCGCGGTATTTCAAGTATCGGCGAAGTGTGTCGAAAACAATAGCTGGACGGGCGTTACCAATATGAATGTAGTTGTACACAGTCGGACCGCACACGTACATCTTTACCTTCCCTGGCTCCAATGTAACGAACGGTTCCTTTCGGCGTGTCATCGTATTAGTCAGTTGAATGCCCATTGTTCTTTTTATCCTCCCTCAAATGCTCCAATTCCGTTCGCAGCTGATCAATTTCTTTTTGCATCAAACGAATGGTATCTGCTACCGGGTCAGGCATATTCACGTGATCCAAATCATTTTTTACACGCTTGCCATCCTGAATGACGATGCGGGCTTTAATTCCTACGACGGTCGAATTCGGCGGTACCTCCTGCAAAACAACAGCACCAGCCCCTATCTTTGAATTATCGCCAATCTTGAAGGAGCCCAATACTTTTGCTCCAGTCGCAATAATGACATCATTTCCTACTGTAGGATGGCGTTTGCCTTTTTCCTTTCCTGTTCCCCCGAGAGTAACTCCTTGGTAAATCGTTACATTATCACCGATCTCACAAGTCTCCCCGATGACAACCCCACTCCCATGATCAATAAACAAACCTCGGCCGATCCGCGCGCCCGGGTGAATCTCAATCCCGGTAAAAAAGCGGGACACTTGAGAAACAACGCGAGCAAGCGTACACCATTCAGCCTTCCACAGCTTGTGGGCAATCCGGTGCCCCCATATCGCATGCAGACCCGCATAGGTCATAACGACCTCTAAGGTACTGCGCGCAGCCGGGTCTCGTTCAAATACAGCGCGAATGTCATCTCTCATCTGTGCTAACATTTTGGTGGCACCTCCTGCCTGATTTTCCTGCAAAAATAAAAAAAAACGCCCCTGCCTTTCATAACGAAAGGACAGAGACGGTTTCACCGTGGTTCCACTCTGCTTAGATTGTCATGAAGACGGCTAACCCAATGCGCATAGCCCTGACAATCTCGCTCAATATCCCGGTAACGGCGGGGCACCGATGGCACCTACTAGACATCTGGCCGCTGCTTTCCAGACGCTTTCAGCTCATTGCTCACAGGCGCATTTCCAAACAGGTCACGCCGGATGGCTCTCACCTATCCATCCTCTCTGTAGACGTGTGCCCTGCTGTACTTCTCCTGATCTTCGCATTCACTTTTTTATTCAAGAAAAGAGGCGCTTGCCTACTTTCCGTTTGCAATCACTTGATTTGTCCGCGCAATGACTTTATCACGTCCGAGCAGGTACAAGGTCTCTGCCAGATCGCGCCCATGCGCTTGACCGGTAGCTGCCACGCGGACTGGCATAAACAATGCCTTTCCTTTGTGACCCGTTTCCTTTTGCACTTCTTTCAGTGCTGCTTTGATAACATCAACATTATATGCGTCTTGGGCCGACAGGTGTTTAACAAAAGATGTCAGAACCTCTGGCAGCTGTGTTTCCTTCAGCACCAATGTTGCTTCTTCATCGTACACCACTTCGTCCAGGAAGAAAAGAGCTGCGAGCGGAACGATTTGTGCACAGTAGGACATTTGTTCTTGATACAGTCCCACGATGCTGCGAACCCAGCTTTGCTTTTCTTCGGACAGTGCTTCCTCAATGAAGCCCGCTTTTACCAGATGCGGGATACACATCTCGGTAATCAGCTCAAGCGACTGACGCTTCAGATAGAAATTGTTCATCCAGTTCATTTTGGTTGCATCAAAGACAGCTGGAGATTTGCTGACACGGTCTGCGGAGAACAGCTGGATCAGATCCTCCATGCCGAAAATCTCTTCTTCTCCACCTGGAGACCAGCCCAGAAGAACAAGGAAGTTCACGATCGCCTCTGGCAAGAAGCCCAGCTCACGGTATTGTTCGATGAACTGCAGGATGCTCTCATCGCGCTTGGACATTTTCTTGCCATCTTGATTCAAAATCAGCGCCAAGTGGGCAAATTGCGGTGTTTCCCAGCCAAATGCCTCATAAATCATCAATTGACGAGGTGTATTGGACAGATGCTCTTCCCCACGGATGACATGGCTGATTTCCATCAGATAGTCGTCAATCACTACAGCAAAATTATACGTTGGAATTCCATCAGGACGACAGATGACAAAGTCACCCATCTCGTTGGAATTGAAGGTTACTAGTCCACGAATCATATCATCTACAACGTATTCACGGTCTTCCTGCACCAGGAAGTGGATGGAAGGAACACGCCCTTCCGCTTCATACTGTGCACGCTGTTCTTCTGTAACATGACGGTGCTTTTCCAAAATACGTGGCGTTTCACCGCGTGCCAACTGCTCTTCACGCTCAGCATCCAGCTCTTCTTTACTGGCATAGCAGTAGTAAGCTTTGCCCTCTGCCAAAAGCTGATCAATATATTTACGATAGATATCCAGTCGCTCCATTTGACGATACGGCCCATATGGCCCGCCAAGGTCAGTGCCTTCTACCCATTCGACTCCGAGCCACTTCAGATTCTTCATCTGCTCTTCGTCAGCATTTTCCTTATTCCGCGTTTGGTCCGTATCCTCAATCCGAACGATGAATGAACCACCGTGATGTTTTGCAAACAAATAATTGAAAAGTGCGGTTCTCGCACCGCCGATGTGTAAATGCCCCGTAGGACTGGGCGCATAACGGGTGCGGATTTCTTTCGCCATTGGTAGCACCATCCTTATGAATGTAAAAGGGTGTAAATAATTGACTATCGTTACATGTTTCTAAGGCTTTATGTTACACCTTGCCCCTCTACTTGACAAGCAAGCATGCAGCCTGTGCCGCAATTCCTTCTCCGCGGCCTGTGAAACCAAGCTTTTCCGAGGTCGTTGCCTTCACATTTACTTGGGAGGGATCATCCGCCTCCAGCACCCGCGCGATGACCTCGCACATCTGCGGAATGTACGGAGCCATTTTTGGAGCTTGAGCGATGATCGTAGCGTCAACATTTCCCAAACGGTATCCGCGTTCCTTTACCATTTTCCATACGCGCTCCAAAAGCTTCACACTGTCTGCATCCTTGAAGGCTGGATCGGTATCAGGAAAATGCCGCCCGATATCTCCTTCTCCAATCGCCCCGAGAATGGCATCACTTATCGCATGCAAGAGCACGTCTGCATCGGAATGACCCAATAATCCTTTTTCATAGGGAAGTGTGACGCCACCGATGATGCAAGGACGACCCTCCACCAGTTGATGCACATCAAAGCCTTGTCCAATACGCATAGCTACTCTCCCTTTCGCTTTCGCAATATCTCTTCACCGAACCACAAATCATCCGGCGTGGTTATCTTTATGTTTTCGTAGCTTCCCTGTATGACAGTGACGGAATGACCGAGCCATTCTACCAGCATCGCATCATCTGTACCTACTTTACCTGCACGCTGCGCCGCCTCGTGTGCCTCTCGCAACAAAGACATACGAAAAGCTTGTGGGGTTTGTACCGCCCACAAGCTTTCCCGCGCTGGGGTTGCTTCCACAATTCCTGTGGCCCCCACCACTTTTATCGTATCTTTGACAGGAACAGCCATGATCGTCGCTTGATCGTGCTCTACCTGCTTGATCATTTCTCTGATCTGTTCGCGAGTGACAAAAGGTCGGGCCGCGTCGTGAACAAGTACATACGTGCAGTTTTCAGAAAGTGCGCCCAGGCCATTTCGCACACTATCCTGTCTCTCTGCTCCGCCCAGTACAACTGTTAGCTGAATCGCTTCTTTTTGAAGCCACTCTCGCACATCTGCGTAGTCCTGCTCGCTTACTACCAGGACGATTTGATCGACATCCTGATGAGTAGCGAAGAGGCGCACCGTATGAGCTAAAATCGGCTCTCCTGCAAGCGGTAACCACAGCTTATTCCGTTGCCCACCCATCCGTTTACCGGAACCGGCTGCAACGATTACGACACCCGTACTCACGATAATTCCTCTCCTGTCTCTCTATAACGCTCTTTCCAGAAGCTTCGGCTTGGCGAAGATCATTCGTCCAGCCGATGTTTGCAGTACGCTTGTCACGAGGACGTCTACATCATTGCCGATATATTCGCGTCCACCTTCCACGACGATCATCGTACCGTCATCGAGGTAAGCAACTCCCTGACCGTGCTCCTTGCCGTCCTTGATCACCTGAACGTTCATTTCTTCCCCAGGCAAAACGACCGGCTTCACTGCATTTGCCAAATCGTTGATATTCAGTACGGCTACACCTTGCAGCTCGCACACTTTATTCAAGTTAAAGTCGTTCGTGACGACTTTCCCGTTAATCACTTTCGCCAGCTTGATCAGCTTGCTGTCGACTTCGGATACCTCTTCAAAATCGCCTTCCCAAATCTGAACCTTGACCTTCATTTCCTTTTGAATCTTGTTCAGGATGTCCAGGCCACGGCGTCCGCGATTTCTTTTCAACACATCGGATGAATCTGCAATATGCTGAAGCTCTTCTAGTACAAACCCTGGTATTACGAGCACACCTTCCAAAAAGCCGGTGCGGCAAATATCTGCAATGCGTCCATCAATGATAACACTTGTATCCAATATTTTGTTCTCCACGTTCGATACGGTAGTGGAGGCATTGTCTTTTTTCTTATCCTTGCGTCCGATGGAAAAAACGGACATAATCTCGTCCCGCTTGCGGAAACCTACTTGGAACCCCAAATAGCCAAGCAGTCCGGAAACAACCAACGGCAAAAGATCTCCTATCAAAGGGATCGGAATTTTACTGATGGGCAGGAATAATAAAAACGCAACAATAAGACCACTAATCAACCCCATCGCTCCGAACATAACATCGACAATTGGCATTTTGACGAGTGTCTCTTCGCCCCAACGGACGACTCTCAAAATATAATCTAATAACCAATTGGCTAAAAAGAAGAACAAGATGGCACCAAGTACCGCACCAATATACTGTGTTCCAGCTACTACACCGAAATTCAAAAGCGGATTGAGCATCGAAAACAAGTCATCTCCGTATTGATACCCCAATCCACCGCCAATCAAGACAAAAAAGATTTTTCCTATGCGGCGTACCATGCCTTCACCTCCTTTTATTAATATAGACGTAAAGCTTTGAGTAAAACCCTATTTCTTTCCAAATGGCTAAAATGCTTCATCGGCACTTTCCCTCACTATAGCAAAAATGATTTTATCATGTCAAATAGCCAAAAATTTTAACATAGTTGTCAATTTCTCGTCAACCTCGAACACCCGTTTCCTTTGGATGCAAATTGACAGAGGGCAGACTCCCTTCTTATAATGGCAATAACGAATGCCCGAAAATTTTGACGATATCTACAGCCTAAAGCAGAGGTGAACCATATGGACAATCGAAGTGTAGACGACTTTCAAACGCAAGTATCGGAGCTTCTGATCAGACATCGGAGCGTACTGGACGTCATGTCCAAAGTTCAGGAATCGGCTTCCCGCATCAACCGTTCACTGACCAAATCCATCACTGAATGTGGCTGTGTGGAAGTGGTTGCTAAAAAGCAAACGTATGATTCCAGCAAAAACCTGGAGGAAAACAAGCCCCATTTGGACACCCACTTCTCCGGACCCTTGTGTGAGCATTGCCGCGACGTAGTCACTGCCGAGCTCGGTAAAAACCTGTTTTATCTCACAGCCTTGTGCAATATTACGGACATCAAGCTAGAAGACGTACTGGAGAAGGAGTCAAAGAGACTGAACACCCTGGGCGTATTCAACCTTTCATAACCTTTCACTCGTATTACGAACGAACCCTCAAAAAAGTTGCACTTAAAAAATGAAAAACCCGCACTCGAATGTGCGGGTTTTTGTCGTTGCCCTTTATTCAAAGGGCACAGATTCTTCTTCTTTGTTCTTTCTCTTACGTAATTTTTTGACGAGAAAGTCAACGTTTTTTTTTATTCCGTACAAAGCGTAAAACGCCAATGGCAAGAAGACAATCTTAGGGAATTGTTGTGGGTACTTGATCGCTACCACGACTACAATAGCAATGATAATCGGTGTAATCCAGTACGCGGATTTAGGAATACCCACTTTTTTGAAATTCGGATACTTGACCTTGGATACCATCAAAAAGGCGAGAAGCAGCATGCTTATTGCAAGCAGTACCGGGTTGAAAACCTGGTGGTATAGAGCAAGTGTAGCCAGCACACCACCCGCTGCCGTAATCGGCAAACCGATGAAGTAACCTGGAACTCCGGCTTGGACATTGAAGCGAGCCAAGCGCAGCGCCCCACAGATTGGAAAAATCGCGGTGACAAAAATACCGAGCAGGTTGAAATCTTGCAGGACGACAACATACATGATAAACGCTGGCGCTACCCCGAACGTGATCACGTCAGACAAGGAATCCAGTTCCTTACCGAACTCGCTTTGTGCATTCAGCATTCGTGCTACGCGTCCGTCCAGTCCGTCTGCCAGCATACCGATTATTACTGTAATAGCTGCATAATCGACGTATTGATCGCCTTGAAACGCAAGAATAATTGCTAAAACTCCCAGAAACAAGTTGCTTACGGTTAGTATGTTCGGTAACGATTTCACGAACATAGACTTACCTCCTGATTTCTTCTGCCTAAAAGAAAGTCGTCTCCTAGGCAAATGTTGAAAACAAATAATGCCTTAATCCTATCTACTTTAAATGTGCCTGTCAATGAACACTTGTTCCTGAATCCGTTTCAGACCATCTTTGATAGCCCTCGCTCGAACCTCTCCAATCCCCTCAACTTCGTCCAATTCCTGGATCGTAGCCATCATAATTCTAGGTAAATTATGGAAATGAAGAACCAAATTTGTGATGATGGAAATAGGAAGCCTTGGGATTTTTTGCAAAATACGATACCCTCTTGGAGAAACAGATTCTTCAAGCATACTGACGTTTGCAGAGTATCCAAGGACACGCAAGAAAGAGGGCAATTCTAACATTTCATCGGAGCTTAGTTTTTTCATGTCACGCAGTACATGATCAGGAGAATACGACACGTCTCGACAATAATCGCGAATGAGCATGTGCGCTTCTTCTTCAATGTTTGATACAAGCTCCTCCATCTGCATGCTAACGAGCCTTCCCTCGATTCCTAGCTCACATATGTACTTGGAGACCTCTGTCTTAATACGTAATACCATCTCAATTCGTTGCAAAACGGAAGTAACTTCTTGAAACGTTACTAATTCCTCAAATTCCAACGCACCGAGATTGGTCAGCGTCTGATCCAGAACGGCCTTGTATTTCTCCAAGGTGGAGACGGCCTGATTGGCCTTTGCCAGAATGACGCTTATTTCATTTAAGACATAACGGAAGTTCCCTTGGTACAGTGTAATGACATTGCGACGTTGAGAGATTGCAATCACCAGATAGTGAGTCTGAATAGCAGTTCTTTGAGCCGTCCGATGGCGTGTTCCTGTTTCACTGGTAGATATGGAGGCAGGAGGAAACAGTTGGGTATTGGCATACAGGATTCTTTTTGCGTCTTCACTTACTATGATGGCACCATCCATCTTCGCCAATTCATACAAATGGGCAGGAGAGAAGTCACAATTGATGGAAAAACCACCATCGACAATCGATCTCATCTCCGGACCGTAGCCAACGACGATTAATCCACCCGTTTTCGCCCTCAAAACATTTTCCAATCCTTCCCGTAGCTGTGTACCGGGAGCGACTGAGCGAAGCACATCGCTAAACTGCGGATTTCTTTTGGTGTTCTCCTGCATCCCTCGCTCCTACCCCCTTATCACCTCATTCAAAGCCTCTGCTATGTTGTTTACACCAATCACTTGGATATCGTCTGGTGCCTCCAACCCGCGAATGTTCTTTTCTGGAATGATAACTCGCTTGAAGCCTAACTTGTGTGCTTCCCGCACCCTTTGTTCAATCCGTGAAACCCCTCGCACCTCTCCAGTCAAGCCGATTTCTCCGATAACCACATCGTGCGGATTGGTTGCGTGATCGCGAAAACTGCTGGCAATACTGACGGCTATTGCCAGATCGACTGCTGGCTCATCTAACCGTACTCCCCCTGCCACATTCACATACGCATCCTGATTTTGAAGCATCATGCCCATACGCTTTTCCAGAACAGCCATGATCATTGCTACACGTTGATGATCTACGCCCGTAGCCATACGTCGTGGTGTCACAAAGCTAGTAGGCGCTACAAGAGCCTGAAGCTCTACTAGGACGGGACGAGTCCCTTCCATGCTCGCTACGACAGTGGAGCCTGCCACGCCATGAGGACGCTCTGCCAGAAAGATCTCTGAAGGGTTTGCTACTTCCTCCAGTCCCCGATCCTTCATTTCAAAAATGCCGATCTCATTTGTCGAACCAAAGCGATTTTTGACAGCACGTAAAATGCGGAAAGTGTTATGACGTTCTCCCTCAAAATAAAGCACGGCATCCACCATATGCTCCAGCATACGCGGTCCGGCGATGGAGCCTTCCTTGGTCACGTGACCTACAATGAATGTACCGATCCCTTTTCCTTTGGCAATCCGCATCAGCTGGGCAGTAGCCTCTCGTACCTGGGCGACACTTCCCGCCGCAGATTGTACCGCAGGGTGAAACACAGTCTGAATTGAATCGATGATCAAAACATGGGGGTCTACTTGATTAATATGCTGTTCGATCAAATCTAAATCATTTTCTGCCAAGACAAACATGGGCGGTGTTTGCATATTCAGTCGATCCGCGCGTAATTTGATTTGTTTTGCCGATTCCTCACCGGATACATAAAGCACCTTGGCACCTTGGTGAGCTAATGTAAAAGAGGTTTGTAGAAGCAGTGTTGATTTGCCGATTCCCGGATCGCCCCCGACGAGAATGAGGGAGCCTGGTACAAGTCCGCCACCGAGTACACGATTTAATTCACCGATGGTCGTATCCATCCGCGGATCTTCTGCACTTGCTATCTGAGTCAAAGGAATTGCTGCCTGACGCTGTCCACCACTCATCCCTTCATGGCGGTGTGCAGCCTTCACCGTCACTTCCTCGACCAGCGTATTCCAGCTGTTACAGCCTGGACATTTCCCCATCCATTTTGGTGATTCATAGCCACATTCTTGACACGCGTATTTCGTTTTATACTTTGACATATTCGCACCCTCACTTGGAATTTCTCCTCTATTTTTACCATAGATACGCACCCAAAAAAAGAATACCTCCTGAAACAGGAGGCATTCCACATTATTTTCCTACCTTATGACTTTGTCTTTTCCAACCGTTTTACTACCAGCTGACCATCTTCAGATTCAATGTTTACCGTGTCGCCTTTGCTGATGTTACCTTTCAGCAGCTCTTCGGACAAGCGGTCCTCAATGTGACGCTGAATGGCACGACGCAGCGGACGGGCACCGTATGCAGGATCGAAGCCTTCCTTCGCCAATATTTTCTTGGCGTCGTCGGTCAATTGGAAATCAATGCTTTGTTCTTTCAAGCGTTTACGCAGCTCATCTGTCATCAAAGACACGATTTGCTCGATGTGCTCCTGCTCCAGAGAGTGGAACACAATGACCTCATCGATCCGGTTCAGGAACTCAGGACGGAAGCTCTTTTTCAGCTCATCCATCACCTTGTCCTTCATATCCTGGTATTTTCTTTCGGTATCGCCGGTTGTGAAGCCAAGGGTCGTGTTTTTCTTGATCATGCTTGCTCCTACGTTGGAGGTCATAATCACGACGGTATTGCGGAAGTCTACCGTGCGTCCTTTAGAATCTGTCAAACGACCGTCATCAAGTACCTGCAGTAAGATGTTGAACACATCTGGATGCGCTTTTTCGATCTCGTCGAGCAAGATAACCGAATACGGCTTGCGACGAACTTTTTCTGTCAGCTGGCCGCCTTCATCATAGCCTACATATCCCGGAGGCGCGCCCACTAGACGTGCTGTAGAGTGTTTCTCCATGTACTCGGACATGTCTACACGGATCATCGCGTCTTCATCTCCAAAGAGCGTTTCCGCTACTGCACGGGCCAGCTCGGTTTTCCCTACACCTGTTGGTCCGAGGAAAATAAAGGAGCCAATGGGACGCTTCGGATCTTTGAGGCCCGCACGTGCACGGCGAACCGCACGGGAGACGGATTTGACTGCCTCATCCTGACCGATGACACGACCATGGAGGATTGCTTCCATTTTCAACAGTCTCTCGGTTTCCTCTTCCTTGAGCTTGAGAACAGGAATTCCTGTCCAGCTAGCCACAACGGTCGCGATATCCTCTGGAGTTACCTCCATGTTTAGCTGACCTTGACGTTCTTTCCAATCTTTTTTCGTTTTATCCAGCTCTTCGCGCAGCTTTTGCTCCTGATCACGCAAGGCTGCTGCCTCTTCGAATTCCTGCGACTGAACAGCCGCATCCTTTTCCTTGCGTACCTCTTCCAGACGTCCCTCCAGCTCCTTGAGATTCGGTGGAACGGTGAAGGATTGCAAACGCACCTTGGAAGCGGCCTCATCCACAAGGTCAATCGCCTTGTCAGGCAAGAAACGATCTGTGATATAGCGATCAGACAGCTTGACTGCCTGCTCAATAGCTTCATCCGTAATCTTTACGCGATGGTGAGCCTCATAACGATCACGCAAGCCGTGGAGGATTTTAACGGCATCCTCGGCTGTTGGCTCATCTACCTGAATCGGTTGGAAACGACGCTCAAGCGCTGCATCCTTTTCGATGTACTTGCGGTATTCGTCCAGGGTGGTAGCCCCTACGCACTGCAATTCGCCACGGGCCAGAGCTGGCTTCAAAATGTTTGAAGCGTCAATCGCTCCTTCGGCACCACCAGCACCGATCAATGTATGCAATTCGTCAATAAACAGGATGATATTTCCGGCCTGCCTGATTTCATCCATAATCTTTTTCAAGCGATCTTCGAATTCACCGCGATATTTGGTACCTGCTACCACTGTACCCATATCGAGTGTCATGACACGTTTATCGCGAAGTGTTTCGGGAATTTCGTTGTTTACAATCTTTTGTGCCAAGCCTTCCGCAATTGCTGTTTTCCCTACGCCTGGCTCCCCGATTAATACCGGATTATTTTTGGTCCGTCTGCTCAGTACTTGAATCACACGCTCAATTTCTTTTTGACGTCCAATGACTGGGTCAAGACCACCGTCACGTGCGATGGCAGTAAGGTCGCGTGCCAATCCATCCAAAGTCGGTGTATTCGCCGCTGGGTTACCTCCAGAAGGCTGATGGGATGCCATTAGCTCCGAGCTACCTAGCAGCTGCAGAACCTGCTGACGCGCCTTGTTCAAGCTCACACCTAAATTATTCATAATGCGTGCTGCAATGCCTTCGCCTTCACGGATCAGACCAAGCAGGATGTGTTCCGTACCGACGTAGGTGTGACCCAGCTTGCGAGCCTCATCCATGGACAGTTCAATTACCTTTTTGGCGCGAGGTGTATAGTTTGGCGTGTAATTACTACCGGACTGCTCTGTTCCACGTCCGATCAACGACTCCACTTCACTCTGGATTTTGTCGAGCCCAAGCCCAAGTGATTGCAATGCCTTGGCAGCAATGCCCTCGCCTTCTCGAATCAGCCCTAAGAGTACATGCTCTGTCCCAATATCCTTGTGTCCGAGACGCACTGCCTCTTCTAGGGCAAGCGCCAGTACTTTTTGTGCTCGTTCCGTAAAACGTCCAAACATCATAACGTACACCTCCGTATAACCGTGTTTTTTCTCTATGGGTTAACTGTTGCATATTACTGCCCTTTACGTGTCAATCAGATGACTCGTTCACTCCGATTCGCTCCCGGATTAAACGGGCTCTGCGTTCGTCTCGCTGGTCCGGAGTCAGCTTTTGCCCTGCGTGCTGCTGCAGAAAACCAGGCTGGGTCGTCACGAGCAGCTCATTCAGGATCAGCGGTGACACATTTGGAATCACACCAAGATCAATCCCGAGTCGTACATCGGATAGGCGTTGTGCTGCTTCCTTGGACTCCACCGTACGTGCGAACATCAAAATGCCATACGAGCGGAATATCCGGTCCTCCAATGATATGCGTGTATGCTCAAGCAAATAAGTACGTGCTACACGCTCCTGCTCGATAATCTGTCTGGCTACCCCGTACAGATTCGAGAGGATATCTGTTTCTGACAATCCAAGCGTTACCTGATTGGAGAGTTGAAACAGGTTCCCTAACGCTTCGCTACCTTCCCCGTAAATTCCTCTAACGACCAAGCCAACTTGATTAATCGCTTGCAGAATCCGGCTGATTTGCTGAGTCATAACTAGTGCTGGCAGATGCAGCATAACCGAGGCGCGAATCCCAGTTCCCACATTGGTTGGGCAGCTTGTGAGGTACCCTCTGGTTTCATCAAACGCGTAGTTGAGATGCTTCTCAAAAATATCATCTATTTTTGTTCCGATTTCCCATGTCTCATTCAATCGAAACCCGGGCAACAGAACTTGAATTCGTATATGGTCTTCTTCATTTACCATGATGCTGACTGACTCGTCTGGACTAAGTAAAACGGCTCCTTTACGTGATTCCTCTGCCAAGTGGGGGCTAATCAGGTGCTTCTCCACCAATACCCGTTTCTCTAATGGATTTACCTGATCCATTTGAATAATTTGCAGAGGCTGTCGTTTGCGCATGGCCTCCGAATCGCATACCTCCGTTACCTTTCTAACAACTTCCTCTCCTTGGGAGTCGGTTGCCAATAACGGGAAAGGGTGCTGGCGCAGATTTCGGGCGATTCGCAGCCGTGTGCTGATAACGATATCGGAATCGGGACCTTCTCCTTTCATCCAATTGCTCCACGGGTTTTGCATAAACTGCTGTTGGCTCATTACCTGCTTACCTCCCCTTGTTACGATTGGGCCATTTTTTGTTCCAAAGCACGAATTCGGTCACGCATCTCAGCTGCCTTTTCAAATTCCTCGCTGGCAATATGACTTTGCAGGGCTTGTTTTAGCTGCTCCAGCTCTTTACGGATTTTCAGCTGGCCACCCGTACGCTCCGGCACTTTGCCGCTATGCTGGGTATTGCCATGAATGCGTCGGAGCAACGGGTCGAGCTTATCCCCCAAAAAGGTGTAGCAATCACTGCATCCGAAGCGTCCGCTTTTGCTGAACTGAGCATATGTGAGTCCGCAGGTTTCGCACCGGAGTGGTTTGCTCGTTGCCGTTTCGCGTCCATTTTTCTGCATGGGATCAAATTTCAATAGTCCTGAAAGGAGATTGTTGATGCTAAAATTGTGAAAGCCGGTAAAGACGTCCCCTTTTTCCTGAGCACAGTGCTCACAAATATGGTATTCGGTTTTTTCGCCATTGACGATTTTCGTCAGATGAAGTGTCGCCGGTCGTTTTCCGCATTCCTCACAGTTCATCACATCATCCCTCCTAGCACTGGGCGTCCCTGTTCCTTTGTTTACTTCAACAGGATTGCCGCAATCATCTGCTTTAAAATATTTGCCCGCAAACGATCTCGTAATTCCGTGTCTACAGTCAATACGTTTCGCGATGTGGCAATTTTCATCAAAGTGGCTTCCCTGATGTTGACTAGGCCTTCTTCGAACAGTCTTTCCACTATTGCATTACCCACATTTTGGGCAATACTCTCACCGATCAGCTCTTCGGTCAACAATTCCTGCAAACGCGCCTTGCTGACAATCTGCACTTTGCGAATACGTATATACCCGCCACCGCCACGCTTACTTTCCACGATATACCCTTTTTGTACGGTAAATCGAGTGTTGATGACGTAATTAATTTGGGACGGGACACATTGAAAAAGGTCGGCAAGCTCACTACGCTGAATCTCGATAGCTCCATTGGGACTCTCGGTAATGATGCTTTTTAAGTGATGTTCAATGATGTCCGAGATGTTTCGCAAGTCATCGCCTCCTGTTCCATGTGTTTTAACTATTGACTTTGACTATCTTTGACTTTGATTATAATGGGTTTACTACGCTCATGCAAGGGGTGAATACACTTTCTAGTGTGGGCAAAAAGGGGGCGCTTGAAACCAAAGAAAAAACCACTCCAGTCGGAATGGTTTATGTTTGATTATGCGTGATGGTGTCGATTTTTGAAAGAATCTCAAGTAATTGCGGGAAGCTTGTAATGACAATCGTAGCTCCATCCAGTTCTCCTGGTTGGGCAAAACCGAAGTCGCAGCCAATCGTCTTAAGTCCATTGGTTGTTCCTGCCTCAATATCTGAATGACGATCTCCTACCATGATGGCTTGCTTGATCTGATAATCGTGCAACAGCTTGGCGACCAGGTCATTTTTTGATTTCGTGGCAAATCGCCCTGCCGAGTACAGGTCAGTTAGAAGCGGCTTTAGTCCATATTCTTCACAGATGGCCTCAATGTACCCCTCTTGCCCATTACTCGCTATAAATAGGGCATACCCCTGTGCATGGAGAGCTTCGAGCGTCTCCTTTACTCCTGGGTACAGATCGGTAATTCGCTCCTGTATGAGCTGAGTTTCATTTTCCAGTAATAACGTATCTGCTGCATGGACCGTCTCTTCACTCGCACCAGGTATGAGCTTGTTCCAGGCCTGCTCAATCGTCATCCCAAGAAGATTGGTAATCTCACCCTCATCCGGAGTTGGCCCATCCCATAATCCCTTTTTTTGCAGCTGCTCAAACGTTCGAGTAAATGCTGGAATGGCCAGCTTCTCAGTCTGCAGCAAAGTGCCATCCATATCGAACAGAATTGCAAAAGAAATACTCATTTGTTTCTCCCGTCCCCTCTTACTGTCGCCTGAGGCTAGTCATTTTCAGCTTGGAGCGCTATTTCCATATCGCCTCGAATAAATTCGGAAATCCGCTGTGCCGCATCCGGTTTCGATATTTTTTGACCCATTCGTCTCATATACTCTACCTTTGACGGACTATGCAATAACTCGTCGATAAAATAAATCAGCTGCTCTGACAAATTGGCATGTACCGCACAGCCATTATTCAACAGGAAGTGGCTATTTCGCTCTTCTTGTCCCGGCAACGGGTTGTAAATAATCATGGGTACCCTCTTGCTCATCACCTCAGCAGATGTTAATCCACCGGATTTTGTCACTATAAGATCGGCTGTTTCCAAATACTCATGGAAGTTGCTTATAAATTTTAGAGGGACAACCTCATGTCGATAGGTGCGATTGGTAACTTTTTTATAAAGCTTATCATTGGTTCCAGTGAGTACAAAGGTCTTCAGCGGGAGGTTTATCGCCTCCAGTCCGTCGAGTACCTTTTCCATGGAGCCTAGACCCAGGCCGCCCCCCGAGAGTATGATACTTTTTTGTTCTGGAGCAAGTCCCAGCTTCATTCTGATCTCTTGGGCATCCAGTGGCATACTGAACTTTCGCATAATCGGAATACCCATCGGAATGAATTTCTGATGATCCTGCCGATAAAGGTCTACTAAATAATAAAGCTGCTCATGTCCGATGAAGTAGTAATTGATGTGATGATTAATCCAGGACGGATGAATCGTATAGTCCGTAATGATCGTGTAGATCGGCTCTTTCCAGTTATTTCTTCCTTTAAGTACAGAGAGCATGCAGCTCGCAAAAGGATGCGTTGCAATGAATGCATCAGGTTGAACACTGTTGATGAGCTTTTTCAATTTGTTGGCGAGCAATTTGTTCATCAGTACATTCATATCAAAAAAACGGCTTTTCTCCGTATTGTGGTATATTCTCCCCCACATTTTCGGTGACAGTCGTAACAGATTCATATAGCTTTCCAGCAAGATCTTGTGAAACGTGGGACTAATATATTCCAACGTATCAATGATCATAGACGTGCAACCATTCTCAGCCAAGCTTTCCTGCATAGCTCTGGCAGCTTGATTGTGACCGTTGCCGATGGAAGCAGAAAAGATGAGGATTTTTTTCATGAATTCTTCTCCTTCATAAACCTTGCCTTGCCTACTCCAACGCCAGATTCAGGTACCTTCTCATGTTAGTCTACCCTCTCTCCAGTCCGCAAGAGGGTTCTTGTCGGCCATTCGAACTAACTTATCGACAAATTAAAAGGTCTTTTTACGTTTTTTACCAAAAGCGAATTGAGATTTTATCTGTACAACGAAAAACCTCCTTACCCATTTTGGGGTAAAGAGGTTCATTTCATTCCTTGAAAACTGGATCTGCATGATTGCTAAGAGTGTGGATAAGTCCTCGACCGATTAGTATTCGTCAGCTCC
>NZ_JAWRXI010000366.1:0-243 GCF_046535075.1 Brevibacillus sp. SIMBA_040 | reverse complement strand
ATATTTCCTCCCAAATCTCTTTTGGCACTTACATCCATTGTAGTTTTGGGATCTGCTGTATTTACTCCGACTTGAGCTGAAAATGTTGCAGTAATCAATAAAAGTAGTCCTGGTAATAATGTTAAATTTTTCATGAGTGTTAGAATTTGTTTATTAGTATATTATGTGTAATCAATATTTACTATATGAGACTTTTCTCGTTTTTGAAATAAGCATTTATGTTTGTTAAAATCCCTCTTTCCA
>NZ_JAWRXI010000365.1:0-243 GCF_046535075.1 Brevibacillus sp. SIMBA_040 | reverse complement strand
CTCGGATTTATCTAAAGGCGTTATGATAACCACTAATATTGAAAAAATCAAAACTGCTTTTGTAAATACAGAAGAACAAATTCAAGTAAGTGAAGTGAAATATCTTGATTATAAAAAAGATAAAATGAAAATGGGTAATATGAATTATCCGATAATACATAAAAATTTGCATTATGATTATGAAAAAGAAGTAAGATTGATATATAAAGTACCTTTTGAATCAGGTTTAAATTATGATTGGTC
>NZ_JAWRXI010000364.1:0-243 GCF_046535075.1 Brevibacillus sp. SIMBA_040 | reverse complement strand
GCATCGGTATTGGCATCGCCACAGGTAGGTGGGTACTCTTGCGCGACAGTGTCCAGGTGGGTTCGCAACTCTTCATCCTGCCCTGCCTGCTCCAGTAGCTGCCAGACTTGGCGGGTCAGACTACGCAAGTTGCGCTCGGCCTGCCGCGAGCGCGCCACGCCTTCGACCACCTCGCGCAAATGCCGGTTTGAATCACCTTCGAACAGCTCGTCCCAAAGCTGCGCCTGATCCGGGCTGGCATCC
>NZ_JAWRXI010000363.1:0-243 GCF_046535075.1 Brevibacillus sp. SIMBA_040 | reverse complement strand
GTAGATTTTTTCTTCAAGAACCTGTCCTGCTATTTTTCTTAATCCCTTTCCATTATCAAATACAGGAACAGTTGTAACGACTGCCTTTCCTTCTTTTGTATCGTTTTCTGAAATTTTTATAACTTCAAATTTACACGGTTCATACCTTTGGGCATTTACATCTGGTTTGTATACTTTTGTAGGAGTTTGGTTTTTGCTGACATTGGCATTTGTAGTAATGACTTTATTTTTTACATTCAGATA
>NZ_JAWRXI010000362.1:0-243 GCF_046535075.1 Brevibacillus sp. SIMBA_040 | reverse complement strand
AATAGGGGAAAAATTGATAAAACCGAACAGTGGTTCGAAGGCCGGTTGCTGCTGCAACTGCCCCAAGATGAATTGGCCCATTTTGCGCGCTGCCTGATCGGTAACTGCAAGGTTGCAGATCGGATCGGTGGCCTGGCCAAGATCGATAGCCAGTTGCTGTTGATTGCTCCCTGGCACAGGTACCACCACAAGCTTCGCTGTCATCTGCAGCGTGTAGCCCATGCCCTGGGTCAGTTCATGGCT
>NZ_JAWRXI010000361.1:0-243 GCF_046535075.1 Brevibacillus sp. SIMBA_040 | reverse complement strand
TGGTGAAGCGGTTTAACACAGCAGCCTTTCACGCTGTCATACAGGGGTTCGAATCCCCTACGGGTCACCATATTACCCCACAAAGTGAAGTGAAGCTTTGTAGCAACACCGGATACTTTGCGGGGGGCCCAACAACTATTTGGGGCCCAACGAAAGTTGGGGAATACGGAGGCTTAGCTCAGCTGGGAGAGCATCTGCCTTACAAGCAGAGGGTCGGCGGTTCGATCCCGTCAGCCTCCACCA
>NZ_JAWRXI010000360.1:0-244 GCF_046535075.1 Brevibacillus sp. SIMBA_040 | reverse complement strand
TATATTCTGAAAAATAATGACTGAAACAATATCCTATAAGATTCAGTCCACCAACACCTAAAATGATTAACAATATAAAACAGGAAGCATAATGTGTTTTAAAAAAGAACATCGGAACCAATATGTAAATATTTATATAAGCCATTAAAATCAATGAAAAATATACAAACAGCAGAATATAATATTTATACTCCGGAACATACCAGTGCCAAAAATGGGTAAAATATAAGAATAAAAAGAAACA
>NZ_JAWRXI010000359.1:0-244 GCF_046535075.1 Brevibacillus sp. SIMBA_040 | reverse complement strand
TCCTGCGTGCAAGGCAGGCGCTCTCCCAGCTGAGCTATGGCCCCGTATTTCTACAGGCGTTTCCCACACAAAATTGGTGGGTCTGGGCAGATTCGAACTGCCGACCTCACCCTTATCAGGGGTGCGCTCTAACCAACTGAGCTACAGACCTATAACAGGGTTGCGTTACAGCATCGTCTTTTACAATGAATCAAGCAATTCGTGTGGGAGCTCATCAGCAGGCTGATGTCGTCGATTAAGGAGG
>NZ_JAWRXI010000358.1:0-244 GCF_046535075.1 Brevibacillus sp. SIMBA_040 | reverse complement strand
CAACCAGTGCTTCCAACTTGGCGCGAGAAATCTTCACGTTCAAGTGCTTCGGACCGGTGGCGTCTGCAGTGATGTACGGCAGGTTCACGTCGGTCGACAGCGCGGAGGACAGCTCGATCTTGGCTTTTTCAGCGGCTTCTTTCAGGCGCTGCATCGCCAGCGGGTCACCTTTGAGGTTCATGCCGCTTTCTTTCTTGAATTCGTCGACGAGGTAGTCGATCAGACGAATGTCAAAGTCTTCACC
>NZ_JAWRXI010000357.1:0-245 GCF_046535075.1 Brevibacillus sp. SIMBA_040 | reverse complement strand
CTACAACCTGACCCTGTTTACAAGTGTGATGGGCAAAATTGATAGCAACTTAAGGGAAGGAGAGAGTTATGACGATGCCGAATGAGCGCACGCGCTCGATCATTCAAACCCGAGATTTTTTGATAAGTCTGTCTCGTGATCAAGCACTACCTGAGCCCGTGCGTAACGAAGCCCACCGCCTGTTGCGCCACTATCCTTCGGCGAAAGAGGTACTGCTTGCAGGTAAGGTGGAAGAGCAAAGAGGA
>NZ_JAWRXI010000356.1:0-245 GCF_046535075.1 Brevibacillus sp. SIMBA_040 | reverse complement strand
GGTTGCCCTGAATGGATTGACAACATTAATCCATCCTTTGTTCCATGTTCCATTATAATAAAATTGAGTAGGCAAATTGACAGAATATTCATTTTCCATGAGTTTGGTTTCCTGCATGAAACTTTCATTTTCATTATTAAAAACATCATCCATCAGATTGTTTTTAAGTAACCTACTCATCCAGACTCCTGTCATCAGTAGTAAGATATACCCTGCAGAGGTAGAAAAAATATACAATAAAGCAC
>NZ_JAWRXI010000355.1:0-245 GCF_046535075.1 Brevibacillus sp. SIMBA_040 | reverse complement strand
CTATCTTTTACCAAAATGGCAGATAAAAATGGATGAATTGGAAAATTTAAATATAACAGTGTAATAAAAAAGAATAAAACAGGATTTTGTTTTGATCATAAAGGATCATTTCTCATAAAAATTATGAAAAATGTACATCAGAAAGAGAAATATTAATTGAAATATTTTTAAATATTTGAAAACCACTTCAGAGAATCATCATCTTTAGAAAGATTTAATTTTTTTCTGATTCTATACTTTCTTCC
>NZ_JAWRXI010000354.1:0-245 GCF_046535075.1 Brevibacillus sp. SIMBA_040 | reverse complement strand
CAGGAGGACACCCAACTAATATGAATAGTACAGCTCAGGAAGCAATGATAATTGGAGGTACAAATAGAAATGTATATATCGGATATAGCAGTTTTAATACAGCAACACTTACGCTTCCTAATGCTAAACTTAATGTTACAGGAGGAGACATCTACTTAAATAGTATTGGTAGTGGTGTTATCATGACTTCGCCTAATGGTTCTTGTTTCAAAGTAGGAATCGACAATACTGGCGTTTTACAAACC
>NZ_JAWRXI010000027.1:0-70494 GCF_046535075.1 Brevibacillus sp. SIMBA_040 | reverse complement strand
CCAGGTAACACCCCTGATCCAGGTAACACCCCTGATCCAGGTAACACCCCTGATCCAGGTAACACCCCTGATCCAGGCACGAACCCTGACCCAGGCACGAACCCTGATCCGGGCACGAATCCCAATCCTGGAACTCCGAATCCCGCACCGGCTCCAGATCCAGCTCCAGCACCTCCACCAGCACCAGCTCCCGCTCCTGGCGACAACATCATCAAAGAAAACCTCATCACCGAAGTCGTCATTACAGATGAAGACGGGAATGACATTTCAGCAAATGACATTCGTACTGATCAAGGAGCACGTGTCAAGATTGACTTTAAATGGGTACTAGAAGCTGGACACAGCTATACCGACGGTGCGATGTTTACCTTCGAACTACCTGAAAAGTTTCAATTGGCCAAAGCGGAATCTGACGATCTTACTGGTGGGGTTGGAACGTGGGAGGTAACAAAAGACGGAGTAGTCACTCTCACATTCAACGATGATATTGAGGGCGGCGCACAAGTCGAAGGTACCTTCTTTGTGTGGAGATCCTTTGATGAAAGCAAATTTAATGGCGGCACAAAGCAGGAAATCAAATTCGATCTGGACGGAATCGCTCCCATTAAGGTTCATTTCAAAAGCAAAAACAACGGTGACTTAACAAAAAAGGGGTCTGCAAACAAAGTTTTCAACCCAAGCCAGATTGACTGGAAAGTTGATTTTAACCTGGATGAAAAATCGATCACGAACGCCGTTTTTACTGATAAACTTCCCGGCGGCTTGCAAATTGATTTAGCTTCTGTTGAAGTAATTGCTTTAGAGGTTCAGTTAGACGGCTCTGTTGTTGAAAAAGGAACGATAGACAAAACTGCTGAAATTCAAACAACTGCAGATGGCTTTCAAATTGACTTTGGCAGCATCAACAGCGCTTATCGAGTCAAATACACAACCAATATTACAGACAAAACTGACACGACCTACAAAAATGACGTAACGATCACTGGTGATGGTGGAGTATCCTGGACCGAAGATGACAGCGTACCCGTTCGCTTCAGCAAGCCATTAGCGAAATCATCCTCCTATGACGAAGCTACACAAATGATTACTTGGACCATTCAGTACAATTACAACGAACAAAAGCTTACAAAAACGGAAGCCTGGATTGAAGATAGCTTCACCAATACCCAAGAGCTTGCAGGGACATTTGAAGTGCATAAGATGACCATTGGTGCCAATGGCAATGGTACACGCGCAGGAAAGCTCGACGAGATTACCGATTATACGCTTACTCCTTCTGGCAATGGTTTTAGGCTAGATTTTAACGATCCAAACGGGATTGACTCTGCATACGAGATTGTTTATCAGACAAAATCCAAAGATCGTATTTACGGAGAAGCTACGATCTCGAATACGGTAACGATGCATAACCAGCAACCTGTAACAGACGATGAAACTATCAAGCAGCGCATTTTTGCCAAATACGCCAACGGAATAAACTATGCAAATAAGACGATTGAATGGAAAATTCTTCTCAATCGTGACAAGTGGCCGATGGAGAACGTTGTCATCAAGGACGTTTTCAAAGTAAATGGCAAAAGCCAAGGACTGACACTAAAAAGCTTAGACATCCCTGGGCTGACAGAAGGTCCCGATAATACTTTTGATTACACATTAACACCAGATGCTGACAACGAAGGCTTCACCCTGACGTTCCATAAAAAGCTTGAAACCAACTATGTCATTACTTACGCGACTTCTTTTGATCCTACAAGTATAAATCGTCCAAAGGATCAGTACCGAAACGAAGCGGGTCTGACATGGACAGACATGGATAGCAATCCGCACTCACTTACAGATTATGATATCGTGAAAATTGACAAATACACCACGAATAACGGTAACAAAGTCGGCTGGTATGATCCAAAAGACAAAACCATTACTTGGCAGATCGACATCAACTACAACCTCCACACCATTAATGATGCGCTGATTCAGGATTTCTTTTCAGCTAATCAATCCTTTGTTAACGGTTCTCTGGAAGTAAATGTATTAGAGCTGACTGGTGGATCAGATGGTGTCAAAATCGTCGGTGACCCCATTTCTCCAAAAAGCTTTGATCTAATTGGCACGAACGGATTTAAATTGGGACTCGGAGAAATCAATCGTGCTTATCGCATCAGCTATAAAACAAGCGTAGAGGGTCATCATGTGGTAGCCTCATACAGCAACGATGCTGCTTTGTATGATGGGGATAGCTCAACACCACCGCTCTATAAAGGATCAACCACAGTCAATCCTTCATACGGTGGAACATACATTCTCAAAAAAGGAGAGCAGGGTACGGGAGAATTTGAAGAGTTTGCTACGTGGACAGTAACGATCAATCCGAGCCAGTCTACTATCATTGCTGGTGCAGTTTTGACGGATGAGCTGTCGTCCAATCAAATTCTTCTAAAAGACTCGTTCAAGCTCTACTCTACTGTCAACGGCACATTAACCAAAGGCAGTGAAGTAAACCCAGATGATTACACACTGGTTGTAACAGGAAACAGCTTTACTCTGACATTCAAAAAAGAACTGAGCAGAGCCTATATACTGGAATACCAGTCCTTTATCAACGCTAACCACGGCGAAACGATCAGCAACAAAGCCAAGCTTGCTGGTGCAGCCCAAGATGGTCAAGAGAAAAGTGATGAGGGCAGCTTTAAAGTCATCATGTCAGGAGCTGGCGGTGGCGGAATCGTTCCTACAGGTGATTTCAAAGTCATGAAAGTAGACGGTGACGGAAAGCCATTGGACGGGGCTATGTTCGCTCTCTACGACAAAAAAGGGGACACGCTGATTAAAGAACCCGTTTCAACTACAAATGGCGAAATCATCTTCTCGAACCTGAAACTGAAGACCTACACACTTAAAGAAATATCAGCTCCATCCGGCTATTTGATCGATCCGGTGTACCAAGCCGGTAAAAAAATTACGCTAACCCAAAAGCCAGCTGGCCAAGTAACCTCGGATGAGGTCGCTTGCGAAGATATTCCGGGTACGGGTATCGTTTGCACAACCTCACCAATTACAAACAAACTGCTCCGTCAAGGATTCGAGTTTACAAAGGTCGATGATGATACAAAAGCAACACTCGACGGTGCTATTTTTGAGCTTCAGTTTAAAGACGGCAACGGAACATTCGTAAAAGTTAAAGAGTACACTACTGTTGGCGGAAAAATTGCTGATAGTGAACTGACGCCAGGCATGTATCAGTTAGTAGAGACGAAAGCACCAAAGGGATACAAGCTCGACCAAACTCCGGTTCCATTTGAAATTAAAGCAGATCAAGTAGAAATCGTTAGAGATACCATTGCTAACAAAATCTATAAGGGCACTGTTGAGCTGGGGAAGGTTGACTACTTCACAAAAACCCCTCTAGGTGCGGGCGTTACCTTTGATCTCTATGATAGCAATAACAACAAGGTTCATAGCGATTTGAAAACTGATTCAAGCGGTAAGATCGTAATCAATGACTTACCAGCAGGCAGCTATTCTCTCCGAGAAACAAGTACGCTTCCTGACTACCAGTTGGAAACAGCACCTCTTCCTTTTGACTTCAATGAAGAAATCGCAACGGTAACGGCTGCAGGTGCATTAGAGCTCAAGCTCACTGTTCCCAACAAATTGATTCCAGGTTCTGTCAAACTGGTCAAATTCAGAGATGGTTATCCAAACCACAAACTGGAAGGTGCCGAATTCTCCATCTACGATAAAGAAAAAGATGGAAATATCGTGAAGGATCAGGACGGCAAGGAATTGAAAGGTCTTACAACCGATAAAAACGGCGTCATTTTGGAAAGCAAGCTGAATCCTGGTGACTATTGGTTAGTCGAAACAAAAGCGCCAGCAGGCTATGTACGAGACAGCAAGCCGATTCCTGTTACAATTGAAAAAAGTCAGCAGCAGCTCATTGAAATCTTGGTGGCAAACAAACCCGCCACAGGCCCAGTTATCCCACAACCAGGCTTCGAGTATATCAAAGTCGATGCTGACAGCCCTGACAAAAAGCTGGAGGGCGCAGTTTTCAACCTCGAGCGCAAAACCGGGGATACGTTCACTCTTGTAAAAGAGCTTACTACTGACTCCAACGGAAAAATCTCTGATCGCAATTTGGAGGCAGGCATCTATCGTCTAGTAGAAAAAAAAGCCCCTGCCGGCTACAAGCTGGACGATACACCTGTCGAATTTGAAATCAAAGACAAGCAGACAGAAAATGTGGCAGGTACCATCACTAACAAAATCAATAAAATCTACCTCACCACTCTTGAGCTTTCGAAGGTAGACTACTACACCAACAAACCTCTTGGTGAAGGCGTCACTTTTGATCTGTACGATAGCAAAGGAACCAAGGTGCACAGCGATTTGACTACTGACGCAAAAGGTAAGATCGTTATCAACGATTTGCCAACAGGAAGCTACCGTCTCGTTGAAACCAAAACCCTTGCTGACTACCAGCTGTCAAAAGAGCCGCTGCTCTTTGATCTGAATGAAAAAGTAGCCGAAAAAACGGAAGAGGGTACGTTAAAGCTCAAGCTAACTGTTACCAACAAATTGATTCCGGGCTCTGTCAAGCTGATCAAAGTAAATGCAGAGTCTCCAGATGAGACACTGGAAGATGCCGTATTTACTCTCGAGGACGAAAAAGGAAATACCATCGAAAGTGGACTTACGACCGATCGCAATGGTGAACTGACAGTAACTGATCTCAATCCTGGAAACTATCAGTTCATCGAAACCAAAGCACCAAAAGGCTACGAAAAGGATCGTACTCCGATTCCATTTACGATTGAGCGGAGCCAAAAAGAAACAGTAGTGAAGACGGTAAAAAATAAGAAATCCACAGGCAATCCGGGTGGTCCTGGACCAGGCGGACCTGGAGGGCCTGACACCCCAGAGAAGCCAGAGAAACCCGAGAGACCGGATAAGCCAGACAAACCAAGCAAGCCTGAGCAACCTGGCAACCCTGAGCAACCTGGGAATCCTGGACAACCTGGCAATCCTGGACAACCTGGACAACCTGGTAATCCTGGACAACCTGGTAATCCTGGACAGCCTGGCAACCCTGGACAGCCTGGCAACCCTGGACAGCCTAGCAATCCTGGACAACCCGGAACTCCTGGACAACCCGGAACTCCTGGACAACCCGGAACTCCTGGACAACCTGGAACTCCTGGACAACCTAGCAACCCAGATCAATCTAACAACGCTGGACAAACAAACAATGCCGGACAAACCACCACACCAAGCGGTTCTGGCAACCCTTCAGATGCTGTAGCTTCCAACAACGCGAATAATAACAGCAACATAGCTCCTACTCGGAATGTTTTACCGAAAACGGGTGAGGAAGCAAATGTAGGTATTCTTATTGCCGGAATTGCTTCCATTGCTATTGGTATCACCATCCTGCTTTATCGCAGAAAAAGAAACGCGTAATACGCGAAGAGGACTATCATCAGGGTCATTCCTGAGATAGTCCTCTTTTTCCACTTCATTATGAAAGGATTGGTGATGTGCTTTACCGCTCCAGAACCTGCCTGAGAATCGACTCACTTTTATATAAAATATCCAAATGCGTCGCCTGCACCACGTATTTTTCACCGATCATGGCAAAAACGCTGCTAGCCATCACGTTCCCGTCTCCAAAGTTGCTATTGATCGAACCGACTGCCCTGCCATCCACCCATCTTTTTGGAGAAAGAGACGGAACGGTTTGCAAATACTGAATGGTTTCATGACCGACCCCGGCAATTAAGGTCACCGCGATGTCTCTATCCCATATGAGGTCCATCGTGCTGTTCAGCTGATCCGAAAAATGATTTTGTACAACCATACTGCTGTATGGAACGACGGTTTCCATTCCATCTTGCTTCTCCAGCAAATAATCTCCATAGGCATAGCCTGGCGCCAAATCAATCAAGCTGGGAAAATGCTTTTGTACGGCCTCTACCTTGTTGCGGGGAATACTTTTCTCCAAATAAGCCAAGTACACATTCATGTACAGCTCCACGACATTCTTTTTAGGCGAAACGGTGCGAGGCAGCTTTCCGCCAGCCCAGTAACAGTAGCTGACCGGTGAGCCTGCATTAGGCGTAGCCAACATAAGCAATTGATCTACGTCACACAGATAGTTCTCCCCTTGAACGTACGCCCTCGAAACAAGCCCACCCATGCTGTGACAAATCAGGTTCACTTTGCTTGAACCCGTAGTTTGCTTCGCCCATTCGATCGTAGGTTCTAAATATTGTTCTGCACAGTAAGCAATCGGCTGTCTCCAGTCATAAAACGCGATAAATAGCTGTTCGCCCTGTCGGTAGCCCATCTGCTCCAATATGCGAATAAACGGTTCATAGGCAGTTCGAGCAAAACCAAAATTCCAATTCCCTGTCCCCGGAATAATCTGATTGCTCATTGAGCCAAACAATCCCGGAACAAAGACGATCGGTGTTTTTTCTGGGAGATAGGTGTCCATCGTGTAGTTCCTCTCCATCAAATTACTCTCTAGTCTTTGCCTATTCTAGGGCAGCTTGGCTGGTTCCACTCACTTCGTTTTCGAATCTATTTGAACCAAATATCTTCCCTATCAACCGTAACAAAGCGTTATAATAAGCGTCTAACGTTTATTAAGAGTTTTACAGCAAATAATACCTGTCGGAGGATTCGCAAAATGAAGGTGCGTAAGTGGTTTTTGCTTTTGCTTATGTTCGTACTATGTATTCCAGCAATGGGGGTATCCGTGCAGGCTGCACAGACTTCTCCTGGTATTAGCATCTTTTTGGACGGCCAACAAATCAAAAGTGACGTCGCTCCGTACATAATTCCAAAAGTCAATGTAACGATGGTTCCGCTCCGCGTCATCAGTGAAAGCTTGGGAGCTGAGGTTTATTGGGATCAAAACCTGCAGACAGCAACTATTTTGAAAGACAATATCGTATTATCCATGGTTATTAACCAGAAGCAAGCGTTGGTAAACGACAGCACGATTCCACTGGATGCTTCTGTCGAAAACAAGCAAGGACGAGTCATGGTTCCGCTCCGCTTTGTTTCCGAACAGTTAGGCTTGCAAGTTAACTGGGAACAGGCAACACGCACCATTACCTTGCTCACAGGCAATGTCGCTGTTACACCACCCACTCCTCCGCAAGACATTATTGGCGGCGGAACGAATGGATCAGGCACCACACCAAATGATAATTCGAACGTTCCTAGCATTCCGGTAAATACGACGAATGGCCTGCGTGGTGTATGGGTATCCACTGTGTACAATCTAGACTGGCCTTCTACAGGCTCGTATGGGAACCAAGCGAAGCAGCAGCAGGAATACATACAGCTGCTCAATGAGCTGCAAGCGATGGGCATGAACGCTGTTTTTGTACAGGTGCGCCCTTCCGCTGATGCGCTGTATCCGTCTTCACTTGTACCATGGTCCAAATATTTGACGGGTACACAAGGGAAAAATCCTGGTTATGACCCACTCGCTTTTATGGTAGAGGAAACACATAAGCGCGGCATGCAGTTCCACGCCTGGTTCAATCCGTTCCGTGCCAATGTTGACGCGAAAACAGACCAGCTTGCAGCTAACCACGTAGTGAAAAAACATCCTGAATGGATCGTCAATTCCAGCAACAAGCTCTACATCAACCCAGGTATTCCACAAGCGCGCCAGGCCATTATTGCCGAGATTACCGAGGTTGTGCAGCGCTATGAAGTCGACGGGGTTCACTTGGACGATTATTTCTATCCTTCCAATGGAATCTTTAATGACGAAACAACCTTCAAGACGTACAACAGCAAAAATATCCCGACCAAAGCAGATTGGCGCCGCGACAATATCAATATGTTCGTCCAACAATTAAATCAGTCTATTAAAAACACCAAGCCTCACGTACAATTCGGAATCAGTCCTTTTGGGGTGTGGAGAAATATCGCGGTCGACAAAACAGGCTCAGACACCAAAGCAGGTGTAACCGCCTATGACAACATGTATGCAGACGTGCGCACCTGGATTAAACAAGGCTGGATGGATTATGTGACACCGCAAATTTACTGGAGCCTCTCTTTTGCTCCTGCCCAATACGACAAGCTCGTAACCTGGTGGTCGAGTGAAGTACGCGGCACCAATGTGAAGCTGTACATCGGACACTCTCCGTATAAGCTCGGAACAGCAGAAGCAGGCTGGCAAAACTCTCAAGAGATTATTAACCAACTGGATTACAATACGCAGCATCCTGAGGTTCAAGGCAGTATTTTCTTTAGTGCAAAGGACTTGCGGAAAAATCCGTTGGGACTTCTTCAGGCGCTGAGCAGCTACTACAATCGCTAAGAAAACCTGATCAGAGCATAAGCATTTGAAAAACAACAATCCCCCTGAGCCAGTAGCAGTGAGAAGCTGCAGCACAGGGGGATTCATTATTATCAGGACCTTTGCTTACTTTGCACCAGGTAATAAGGCTTTTACAAACTTCTCCACGTTGTTTTTGTTAAATTCCTGCGAAGAGGACAATACTTCATACCGTACCTTTTTCCCTTCGACTTCCATGACCCACATAATCTCCTTATCAACTCGATCTCCCCGATCTTCCTCACTGTAGAGGACCTCCATTTCACCCACTTTGAGTTTTACTTTGCTTCCATTACCCGGGTCCACGACATAAACCGTGTTATCCTCCATTCCTTCAAAATTGGAGATATAAACATCAACGTAGCTTTCCCCTGCTTTGTACGTCATATTTACATAATCAAACTGATCTTTCAATTTCAAAGGCAGTAGGACATACTCTTTCTTACTCGTCTGCGCCTGCTGATACAACGCTTCTTTATTGTAGACTGCGTCAATGCCAAACTCGACCGAGCCGCTCTTAAAAGCAAAGCCTCCTGGCAACGTTTCAGGAACAACTACCTTATTGGCTACCTTTTCTCGCATGGACAGAGGATCGGTAAACGTAAATGGGCTCGAGAGAATGGTGACCTGTTGTTTCGGGTTATTAGGCACGATATATGCGACAACAGCAGTTCCAGGGGCCAAATTTTCCTCAACCTCCCGACGTTTTGCTTCATAAGCCTCCTCATTGGCATCCAGTTCATCTACAAGTTTAACATTTGTTTTTGAACTGTCTTTCTCCTGGTAGATAACATCACCCTGTGGATTTTTCAAATCGTAATATTGAACAGCGGCATAGCCAGTTGTGATGCTTGCAAGCAAACCAATTGCGACGAGAATACTAACTTTGTATTTCACAAAGAAACCCTCCTTGTTTTGTTTGATTGTTTTCATGACTTGATCGGTAATATCAATTTGTTGTGGGATACGCGGGTCGTTAAATAGCTCTTTAATACTCTCGCGTGATTCGTTTGGACTCATCATGCGCCGACCCTCCCTTCTCTAGCGGAGAGTAAGCAGACCGAAATTTTGCGGCAGTGCGCTCAAATTTCTTCCGCAAGCTTGCGGCATTTTTGTTCAAAATCAGGGAAATTTCATCATACGTTCTCTCTTCTACCCCCCGCAATAACAGGAGCGTTCGTTCTTCGATTGAGAGTGTAGCCATAGCGAGATAGACTTGCTCACTGAAATACACGTTTTCGATATGCTCCTCGATATGGGATTGATTTACTCCAGAGCGCTCCAAAAACGGCAAAAGACGAGCCCATTTTCTTTTGCGAATCAAATCTATGCAATGATGATAAGCAATTTTGTATAGCCAAGCAGCGAATGGTACGTCTCGATTGTATTTTCTTATATGGCGATACGCTTTGATAAAAACTTCCTGGGTTGCGTCTTCCGCTTCGAATCGATTCCCTAAAATGTGATAGCAGTAGTGAAAAATGGGAACTTGATAGCTTTGCATGATGTTTTCATAGCGGTCTTCTGCACCTTGAATGATTTCATCCAGGAGTTCTTGAACTTCTTTCCTGTCCACTCTCTCCCTCCTTCCAACTGGTATAACGTACCAGGTCACCACTTGTGTGACATCACGGCAAAAAAAATTTTCGAACTATCCGTAGAGAGGCCGCTTTTAAACTGATAATCCCCCCGAACCAGCAGCAGGCAGACGCAACGGCACGAGGGGATTTATCCTATTGGCTGATACTCTTCCTTACTTCGCAGCAGGTAAAAAGGCTTTTACAAACTTCTCCACGTTATTTTTGTTCAGGACCTCTCCGCTCGAAGATACCCGATACTGTACTTGTTTCCCCGCGGTTTCCATGACCCACACAATTTCCCGGTTAATCCGGTCTCCCCGATCTTCCTCGGTATACAAAATCTCAAGTTGACCCACTTTCACTTTTTCCTTTTTCTGTTTGTCGAGGTTCACCATATAGACTGTGTTTCCCACGACATCATCAAAATTGGAGATGCGGACCTTCATATATTTCTCGCCAGCTTGGTAATTTACATCTACATAGTTCATATCATTCGTTCGCTCTAACGGTTGCTTCACATATTCTTTCTTGCTGCCCTCCGCTTGCTGATACAGCGCCTCTTTCTTGTATTCTCGCTTGATCACAGTCTCGACTCTTCCATCCATAAAGACAAAGCCTCCAGGTAACTTCTCTGGAACTACTGCTTGATTTCTAAGCTTTTCTCTCAATGCTGCAAGGCTGGTGTATTCAAACGGTTTCGAGAGATCAACGATATGTTTCTTCGGGTTATTCGCCACAATATAGACAGCAAAGGCATCACCTGGCTGCAGACTATCATTAATTTCCCACTGCTTTTCTAAAAAGGCCTGCATCTCGGGATCTGGTTTATCCATGATTTTGACATTCGATTTGGAAACATCCTGTTCTTGATAAATAACCTCTCCCTGCGGATTTTTCAATTGGTAGTACTGCATAGCAGCATAGCCTGTTGTAATACTTGCCAAAAGCCCGATGGCGACTAAAATACTCACTTTGTACTTCACAAAAAAGCCCTCCTTGTTTTGTTTGATTTGATCCATGACCACAGAGGTGACGTCGATTTGCTGCGGTATGCGCGGATCAGTAAATATCGCTTTAATACTCTCGCGCGACTCGTTTGGTCTCTTCAAGCGTCACCCCTCCCTTCTCAGACGGAGAATAAGCGGTACGGAACTTGGCAGCCGTACGTTCGAATTTCTTGCGTAGGCTCGCCCCGTTTTTGTTCATAATCAAAGCGATTTCGTCGTAAGTCTTTTCCTCAACCCCGCGCAGCAAAAGAAGCGTACGTTCTTCTACAGAAAGAGTAGCCATGGCTTTATATACAGCCTCACTAAAATACGTATTTTCAATATGCTGCTCGATGTCTGACTGATTTTGCTTGGTCTCCAAAAAGGGCAACAGGCGGAGCCATTTCCTTTTTCGAATGAGATCAATGCAGTGATGATAGGCAATTTTATAAAGCCATGCGGCGAATGGAAATTCCCGATTATATTTTGTGATGTGGCGATACGCTTTGATAAACACCTCTTGTGTGGCATCTTCCGCTTCATATTGATTTCCCAGGATGTGATAGCAATAGTGAAAAATCCGCTCTTGAAAGCTTTGTAAGATCTCTGCATAACGGTTTTCCGCACCCTGAACAACCGCATCGAGAAGCTCGTTTATTTCATTCCGTTCCACTCTCTTCCTCCTTTCAACTGGTATAACGTTCTACACACTCCTTTGCGTGACATCGACTAACAAAAAAATACTGCGAACAAAAAAATGCTCGCAGCAATCGATGTACGCTATTGATTTATTCCTTAATACGCGGTCTTTCCTGGTAAAAGAAATTTGGCGTCTGCATCGTATTATCATAAGCTCGATGAAAAATATGGGTAGCCGCCGGCGAGACAGGAGGAATGAGCCACATCCAATCACCAGTGACTGCGCGACCGCATTTCTCTTCCCTTTCTTCAAATCGCCTAAACTGCTGGCTCGCCGTATGGTGATCAACAATCGATACACCTTGCTCTTTAAAGGAGTGCAGCACAGCTACATTCAGCTCCACCAGCGCTTTATCCTTCCAGAGCGTGGCTTCTCTACTGGTGTCGAGCCCCATGAGATCAGCTACTCTGGGCAGCATGTTGTAGCGCTGCTGGTCAGCCAGATTACGTGCACCTATCTCCGTTCCCATGTACCATCCGTTAAAAGGTGCCGTTTTATAATGGATGCCACCGATTTCCATGCGCATATCGGAGACGATCGGCACCCCGTACCATTTCAGGTCGAGATCAGTAAAGCCCGCAATCTCAGGATGAGTAATGGCTACCTCTACCACTAGCTCCTGCGGGATTTCAAAAAACTTCGGTCGCTGCTCTCCAATCTGGACAACAAGTGGCAGTACATCAAAGTTTGTCCTTGCTCCCTGCCATCCCAGACTTTCACACAGCTTGGTCAGCTCGATAGACACTGGATCTCCAATCATACCGAATTCCGTCTCGTAGCCTGCGTAACGGATTAACTGGTTGTTCCAGATCCTTATTTGCGGCTTGTCCGGCTGAGTAGGGGCAAATACAGTAATTGTAGGTCGAATCTTCCCTCCGTTGGTGGCAAAATCAATGTGGCGAAGGAGTGCCTGCGCTACCTCCTCTTCTGTTTCTAACTGCCGTTCATCAAGTACCTGAAGCGATTCCCAAAAAAATCGCCCAATGCATCGATTGCTGTTACGCCAAGCCATTTTGGCACCGTGGCACAGCTCCTCAGCCGTATGCTCATAATATCCTTGTGAGGTAATCAGCTCGCGCACTTCTCGTACACGCTGCTCGGTTTCATCTATCGTCTTGTCTAGCTCGTTATAGCATACGCGGATAAACTGCTGGGCCGCTTGTATTAGTTGATCGTATTCCATAGTACCCTCTTTTCCCACTAAAAGGTGCCTCACTGTTTTCGCCCTATCAGATGTACCCTCATTATAGAATACCGAACAGCTATTACCAATCTCCCATACATTTGGTCACAGATTCTCCCCTTTTTGGATTCATAGTATGTTGCGGCTAGAGGCAATTGCAAACACGCAGAGGATAAATCGAAAACAAAAAAGAGGCGGGTGCCATAATATGCGCCTGCCTCCATTGTGTTGACACTACTCTTCTTTTAAGTGATGCTGCAGCTTTTCCAGCAACCGACTCCACTCTACCGGCTTTGTATCAAAGTCGTCACAGCCTGCGGCTAACGCTGTTTCACGATCGCTTGCCATCGCATGTGCTGTCAGAGCGATGATCGGGATATGCTTCGTTTGTGGACATGCTTTTAACTGACGTGTCGCGTCCCACCCATCCAGTACTGGCAGGCTCAAATCCATCAGGATCAGGTCCGGCAGCTCGTATTTTGCTGCTTCCACTCCTTCTTGACCATCCACCGCGATAATCACCTCGTAGCCCTTTCGCATCAACCTGCGTGAGAGCATGTCACGATTCATTTCGTTATCTTCTACAAGCAGTATTTTACGCATCTTTAACCTCGGTTTTTCGTTTTTTGCCCTCTAGAGAAGCGATCATCAAAGCACGAATTTCATGGAGCAAAGCTTCACGCTGAAAGCTCCCCTTTTGTACGATTCTCTCTACGTATCCATTTAGTCGCAGTCGATCCTCCGCCGAAATGTTCTTGGCTGTCACGACCACAACCGGAATGGAGCGCCATTCTTCACGTTTGCGCAGCTCCGTTACGAATTCGAAGCCATCCATTTTCGGCATCATTAAATCTAGCAGGATCAACTGGGGAAGCGCTTCAGCTACACTTTCCAAAGCAATCCGTCCATCTGCAGCCCGCTTTACCCGATAGCCTTCTTTTTCGAGCATTTTGGTCATCATGTGACTGGTCGCATCATCATCCTCGATCACCAGCACTGTCTTGGTGTGGCGCTCTGGCAGATGCTTGTCCAAAACGGACACGAGCTTGTCACGATAAACCGGTTTAACCAAAAATTCTGAGGCACCCAAAGCATATCCTAAATTTTTGTCGTCGGTCATGGAAATCATGATAACCGGGATGCTCGCCAGCTCCGGATCATTTTTTAATGCAGTCAAGACGCTCCAGCCGTCCATTCCCGGCATCAGTACGTCGAGTGAAATCAGGGTAGGTCGCAGCTCTCTTGCCAAGCGAATACCTTCTTGCCCATTTGACGCAAGCACGACAGAGCAGTCTTCCTTGCTCAAAAAGCGTTGCATCAGTTGGAGCATCGCCGGATCGTCATCGATTACTAGCACGATTTGGCTCCCTGCCTGTACCTGTGTCGCGAATTGGGTAGCAATGGGTAACGCTTCGTCTCGATACTTACTTCGAGTCGGCAGCCAGACGATAAACATAGTTCCTTTTCCGAGCTCACTATCGACTGTAATGGTCCCACCCATGTATTCGCACAGTCTTTTGCTGATAGCCAGACCCAATCCCGTGCCGCCATATTTACGGGTGGTAGATGAGTCAGCTTGCTTGAATGCTAAAAAAATGTGCTCGATCTGCTCCTGAGACATACCAATCCCTGAATCCATTACGGCTATACTGATTCCTGGATTTTCTGCTTGGGCCTCATGTCTGACAGTCAGTGAGATCGTTCCGTTTTGGGTGAATTTACTCGCATTGCTCAGCAGATTGAATAAGATTTGCCTGAACTTTGTTATATCTGTCTCGATCGTTCCCTCTGGATACTCCACTTCCAGATGATTGTGATTTGCCTCCACTAATGGCGTAACCGTGGCCAGCACCTCTTCAATCATCTCGGGAATATCGACGTTCTCCAAAAACAAGTCCATTTTGCCTGCCTCAATCTTGGAAAGATCGAGTATGTCATTAATGAGAGAAAGCAGATGCTTTCCCGCGTGGTGGATTTTGCCCAGGTCATCTGCAAAGCTCTGTTCGTTCATATCCTCTGCTTCTTCCCTCAGCATTTCACTGTAGCCGAGAATCGCGTTTAATGGCGTTCGTAATTCATGACTCATATTGGCTAGAAACTGGCTTTTGATGTGACTTGCCGCAACCGCTTCATCACGCGCTTTCGACAGCTCTGCCGTACGCTCCTTGACCAACTCTTCCAATTGATCATTTAATTCTCGCAGTTCCTGATTGACGTAATAAATCTCCCGCGTCTTCTGTTCAGCGATTTCTTCTGCTTCCTTGCGGGCTTTTTTCTCACGTTCAAGCTGCCTGCGCAGAAGGTCTATTTCCTGCATCCCGTCACTTCCGTTCTGTGAGGATAAACCGAGCGGCCGTTCCTTCATCGGTACATCGTCCCTTCTACCTCTAGGACCGAGGACTGTTCTTCTTCCCCTACGATCTGGAGGAAAGCATCAACCACGTGCGGATCAAAATGCGCTCCACGCTGCTTCTTTATTTCCGCTAACGCTTCTTGTCGCGTCCAGGCTCGTTTATATGGGCGCTCATTCGTCAGCGCATCGTAGAAATCTGCCAATGCAACGATTCTGCCAGCCAGCGGGATATCTTCTCCCTTTAGCCCATTTGGATACCCCGTTCCATCCCACTTTTCGTGATGGGTCATCGCGATCGTCTGCGCCAGCTGTAGCACCGAAAACTGGCTTCCTTCCAAAATGCTTGCACCAATGGTCGTATGTTCCTTCATTCGCTGGAATTCCTCAGGAGTAAATCTGCCGGGCTTCAGCAAAATCTCATCAGGGATTCCGATTTTTCCGATATCGTGCAGCGGTGTCGCCCGTTTAATTAACCGTACGTCCTGTGGCGACAAACCAAGAGCTACTGCGATTTCTTCTGCCATCTGAGCCACACGAATCGTATGTTGACCCGTATCATCATCGCGGAATTCTGATGAGCGAGCCAGCAACTGTAAAATTTCATTCTTTGCTTTCTCAAGCTCCATTGTTCGTTCCTGTACACGCTGCTCCAAGCGGTGATTTTGATCCTGCAACTGCATATGGTAGAATCTCGTGCGCAGCAAGTTGTTAATCCTGAGCACTACCTCCGTTTTATCCAGTGGCTTGGTCAGGAAATCATTCGCTCCCAAATGAAGGGCCTCTTTCTTCGCCTCCTGTGTCACATCGGCAGTCAGCACCAGAGTTGGCAAGTAGTCACCCTCTGGTTTGAGCTCCTGCAATCTTTTCAAAAGAGTAAACCCGTCGATTTCAGGCATATGTAAATCAATCAGGATAATATCTGGCTGGAGCTCATTGTACAGCGGCTCCATCTGCTTCGGGTCAGTCGTACAGTGCAAATCAGTAAAACCTGATCGCCGAAGTATACGTTCTAGCAAACTAAGATTATATTCCTGGTCATCAACAATCAGAAAGGTTGCATTCGTTCTCCATACTTCATTCATGTCTCATCCTCATCCCATCTTGACTCTATCTTGTGAACCAGGATGCTAGTCTAGTAGACGCATGTTAGACCTAACCAAAAGCTGCTGTTTTCACGTTTCACGCTCTGATTATAAGCGATTACCAGGACTTCTTACACAGGTTTTTCCTCATAGAAAAAAGAGACCTGTCATAGGCCTCTATCCTTATCCCTTTAGTCCTGTTCAGCCATTCGTGTCCCAACATTTAGAAAAATTCCCATAAAGTTTGCTATCGCGATGTTCAGATGACGGTAAAAGGTAGCTCTGCTCATATTGCACGACCGGGCGGCTGCAATCGGATTATCCGGATGAACCAGATAAGCGGCGTTTAGCAGCTCACGGTCTTTACTAGACAACCAAGTCGATTCAGTAGAGAAAAGAGCTACAATTCTCTCATATAAGTCCGTCACATTCTCTACGTCGTGAAATTCAGATACAAAAGCTTGTAAATCAGCAGGTTCGTGCAAAGAAGAAAGCAGCTTGCGGACCCTCTTTTTCGTCAAATCAGAGGTGGGTGTCAGCTGGGCAGGCGACTTGGTTTTCTCCGAGAAGAATGACATGATCCAATCACCAAACTGTCCATGGCGAAAATCCAGCTCCAACACATCTGCTCTCGCATAGGAAGTATCACAGCTTCTGGTTTTTGTCGCCCGTATCAGAAAGCCGAGCTGCTGCAGAAACACTTTCAAATCAGAGTTGGTCGCCACTAGCATGACTCTCGCACCTTCTCCAATTAGGGACAAGCGATCTAATGTGAGCAGGCCCACCAGTTCCTCTCGGCTGAATCCGGGAAGCTGGTTGGTCGCCGCTCCAAGTACCGCATAATACGTATCTGCCTGGTCGTGTTCACACAGCAATTCATGTGGTTCACAACATTCCGCCATTTCAGCCGGAAAATATTTGCTCATAAACTCCCCTGTATCTTTATGGATCATTACCCCGATGAACATTCCAATCGGTAGTCCATCTGCTCCACGCAGGACGGCAATACTTTCTGGGAAACGATCAGCCAACTCACTTAGAAATTCATGGTAGTTCTCACTCTGCCATGGATCTACGCTGTACTCGCACCATTGACGCAATAACTCGTGCAGCACGGGCAAATCCTCCTCAGCACGAATCGATTCCAGAGGCGAGATCAGGGAGTCAACCGTCAAATCGGCATATAGTCGATGGAGCGGAAACGAATCCTTGGTAAGCTGCAGCATCTGAGAGGTGATGATCCTCTTATTTTGCGGCTTCGCCTGTTGTAATTGCTGATATAAAATCGACGCGGCTTTGGCTCGTAGCAGATGCAGGCGCAAAGGCTCGCGCTGCCGGAAATCACGCAGCAGATGCATCCGGGCCAGATCATGCAGAGACAACCCCTCGGGTGTAGAACGGACAAAGGACATCCCCTTCAACAGCTGATAGTCTGCTAATGCTACGGTCTCACCCAGAACAAGAGAAAGGATCTCCTGATTGGCATATTGCAGGACGACCAGCACATCAACGAGTGGCTGCAATTTCGCAAGCGTCAGCTCGCGTAAGATATGGGCGCTAATCGTTTGTGAAACAATCTGCTTATCCTCAGCTGATAGACGTTTTTGCTGAATCAGCGCTTCCACGGATAATGCCAAAGCAAGCGGGTGCCCGTCAGTCGAATGAGCCAGTTCTCTTGCCATGTCCTTTTGAATAGGACCTGCTGATAAAATGAAGTCAATCGCTTCTTTATGGGAAAAATGGACAAGCGGCAGCTCCTGCAGATGCTTCCCCCACTGGGAATGGGTTTGCCATGCCGTAGATAAGATTGATCGTGATGCTAGAATCACTACAATGCCGGTAGATTGCAGCTTGGGCAAGAAAGCTTCGAGCAGCCAACCTTCCAATAAGGAGAGGTTATCAAAATTATCGATGCATAGCATGATCCGTTGCTGCGGACTTGTCTGCAAAAGAGGTTCAAGCGGATGGGAGTAGGTCCGGTCCCAAAATTCCAGGGAAACCGCCGCCGATATATATTCGAGGAAGCCAACTGGCGTCTGTGCGCAAGAGCGCCCATCCAGCCACAAGCATTTGGCATTTCGCTGTCTTGCACTGTGCAGCAATTCTGCAAGCAAGCTGCTTTTTCCGATCCCGCCGATCCCCGTTACGGAGAATATGCGCAATGGCGCCTCAGGGTCATCTAACCACTCATTCAGTGAATCGCGTTCTTCTATTCTGCCGATGAATAGCTTCCTGCTTACCCCTGATCGAACCTCTTGTGTTGGATTCATTTCTTCCCACCATTTTTCATTTAATTTTGTCTAATCCGAATAATTGTACCATTCCCCAATTTATCTGTACGTAAAAACATTGAGACAAAGATGAGATTACGCTGAGACTCTCGGTCTATTTAGAAGTATAAGCGGATGCTCAGCGCAATTCTGTAACGGCCGTTACAATAAGTAAAACAAAAAGTGGCCCGCAAAAGGCCACTTCTCTACGTGCGATACTTCCTTTCATACTACCGAGGAAACAAACAAGGTTCTATTTAGGTTTCTACGACCGTTTGACTAACGCCCAAACCAATACGCAATCTTCCTCTCCATCGTTGTAAACGGCGTGCGCTTCTCCCGCGGGTATGAGCGTCGAGTCCCCGGCATGAATGCGATGCATTGTTTCTCCAATGGTTGTAAGCATCGAGCCTTTGACCAGGATCGAATACTCGTCTTCATCATGTGGCGCGAGGCCAGAGACGGGAATTCGGGAGCCTGGAGGGATGGTTACGATGCCAAAGCGAGTTTTGCCACCCTCCATGATGTTAAAGGGCAGCATCGTTTTGAGCACGACATCAGGTACAGCTTCTGCCTGTACTTCCTGTCCACGAGCGATCAACATACACAGCACTCCTTTTTTTCTTAGCGATTACACGAAACACTATGCGTACAAGTGGCACGCTACCAGCTGACCGTCCGATGCCGTTTTGAGCACAGGCACTTCTGTTTTGCAGATATCCATGCAGCTGGAGCAGCGTGTGTGAAACGTGCAGCCCGATGGTGGCTTCGCAGGGCTCGGCACGTCCCCGCGCAAAATGATCCTCTCCCGCTTCTCACCAGCTACCTCAGGTACAGCAGACATCAATGCTTGCGTGTAAGGGTGCAAGGGTGTTTCAAAAAGCTTCTCCTTCTCCGCAAGCTCAACGATTCTGCCCAAATACATGACAGCTACCCGATCCGAAATATGGCGCACCACCGATAAATCATGGGAAATAAACATATAGGTGAGCTTGTACTGCTCCTGCAAGTCCTGCAAAAGGTTAATGACCTGTGCTTGAATGGAAATATCCAGGGCAGATACAGGCTCATCCGCGATGATTAGCTGCGGCTGCAGAACGAGTGCCCGTGCGATCCCGATACGCTGCCGTTGTCCACCGGAAAATTCATGCGGATACCGCTTGGCGTAGCTCGGATTCAGTCCCACATTGTTCAGCAGCTCCAGTATCCGGTCGCGTTGCTCCCCCCGCGAGCCCATGCCATAAACCAGCATCGGTTCCATCAACGTGCGCTCAATCGTCCAGCGCGGATGCAGCGAAGCGTACGGGTCCTGGAAGATCATCTGCATGTCCCGGCGAACACTTCGCAGTTCTCCTTTAGACAGGGAGGTCAGCTCCTTGCCAGCAAAACGAATCGAGCCCTCGGTCTCCTGCAACAGCCGAATTACCAAACGGGCTGTTGTCGATTTGCCGCAGCCTGACTCCCCGACGATACCGAGCGTTTCCCCTCGCGAAACAGAAAAGCTGACACCGTCCACTGCCTTTACCGTGCCAACGGTGGTGGAGAAAACTCCCTTTTTGATCGGGTAGTGCTTTTTCAGTCCGCTTACTTCGAGCAAAGTTTCATTGCTTGTGGTTGCTTTTGGCTGATCATGCATGCTGCGCTCCTCCTCCCTCGCTTACGAGCCAGCAAGCAGCCTCTGAAGCTGGTCCTGCGGCAAACAGTCCCGGCAATTCCTCACGACAACGATCGGTTACATGCAGGCAGCGATCCGCAAAACGGCAGCCCTTGCCCCATTGCAACGGAGGTGGTACCTGACCCGGGATATAATTCAGGCGATGAGTGGTTTTCGCATTTTTAGGCAGAGAGGCGAGCAGCCCCTGGGTGTAAGGATGCTGGGGATTGTCCAATATTTCTCGGACGGGTCCCTTCTCCACAATCATCCCTGCATACATGACGATGACCTGATCGCACACTTCGGATACGACGCCCAAATCATGCGTGATCAGCATCATCGACATGCTGTGCTTGTGCTGCAGCTCTTTCATCAGCTCCAAAATTTGCGCCTGGATCGTCACGTCCAATGCAGTCGTCGGTTCATCAGCAATCAACAGCTCCGGATCGCAGGCCATTGCCATCGCGATCATGACACGCTGCCGCATACCCCCTGAGAGCTGATGGGGATAATCTGAGATGATATCCTCTGCACGGGGAATCCCTACCATTTTCAGCAGCTCAACTGCTCTCGCCTTTTGCTCGGATTTGCGCAGCTTCGTATGAATTTTCAGCGCTTCCATAATTTGATTACCTACCGTATACACCGGATTGAGCGATGTCATCGGCTCCTGAAAAATCATGGAAATCCGGTTTCCGCGAATCTCACGCAGCTCCTTTTTACCGAGGGAGAGCAGGTCCTTGCCCTTGAACAAAATCTGTCCGCCGCTCACCTGACCTGGCGGCTTGATCAGTCCCATGATGGAGAGGGACGTGACACTTTTGCCACATCCCGACTCGCCGACCACGCCAATCGTCTCGCCCTGTCCGATTGTAAAGGATACCCCATCTATGGCATGAAACGATTGCCCCTGCGAACGGAAGGTGGTTCTCAGGTCCCTGACTTCCAAAACAGGTTGTTGGCGCTCCATAGTCCTCCCCCTTTTACTTCGCTGCTTTTGCGATCGCTACTTGCTCCAGGCTCTCGTCCATATCCGCAACAAACTGTTCCAAAATCGCGTCATCATGTGCCATCGAGATGGCATGATGCAAGAGATAGTTTGGCAGGCAGTACACCTGCTTGCTGCTCAAATGACTGATGAAACGAGCATAATCTGCTTTGTCAGACGCTTGTGCTTCCCGGTAGTTGGCAATGGATTCATTGGTAAAGTACCAGTGGAAATGTCCTCCGCGTCCCTGCATTCTCGCCGCTACCCCGTGCTTTTGCGCCAAGCGATCAAATTCACTGATCAACTGCGCAGTCCGTGCCTGCAACGTATCAAAAACGCGTTTTTCCTTGTACAGCTCCATGAATGCCATGGATGCAGCCAGTGATACTTGATGCCCATTGTAGGTTCCGATAAAGGAGCAGGTTCCTTTGCCCGGAGTGACGGTTTCAAAGATTTTGGCTTTTCCTGCGACGGCTGCCAGCATGTACCCGTTGGCAATCGCTTTTCCAAAAGTAGCCAAGTCCGGTACGACCCCATAATGCTGCTGAGCTCCACCCTCGCTGTCGCGGAAGCCCGTCAACAGCTCGTCAAAGACAAGCACGATATTCAGTTGGTCGCACAAGCGGCGCAGCCCTTGCAGATATTCTTTTTTCGCCGGGATGTATCCAATATCAATCATCGTCGGCTCAATAATCAGAGCCGCAATTCGGTGCTGGTTGGCTTTCAGGAGCTTCTCGGCTGCATCCAGGTCGTTAAATGGCAGAACCAATGTAGTTTCTACGATCTCTTTCATCAATCCGCTCGTACCTGGCAGTGAATTCGGTGCCGAATGATCTCCAGCTTTGGTCATATCCGGCCACGTGCTCACGTACACCGCATCATGCCAGCCGTTATAAGCACCCTCGATGACTGCCACATGCGGTTTTCCTGTATAGGTACGCGCCATCGTCATCGTGTGCATAGTCGCCTCGGTGCCTGTATTCGTGTAGCGCACCTGCTCCGCTGTTTTCACCAGGGAGAGGAAGGATTCCGCTGCTTTTACACTCAACTCGGTTTCCAGTCCAGTCACGATGCCACTCGTCATATAGGAAGCCATGCGCTCATTGAAATCTTTGTCGTTATGCCCAAAGATGACAGCGCCATTGCCCATGACTACATCAAGATAACGGTTGTTGTCGAGGTCCCAGATGTAGGCTCCATCGCCTTTTTTATAATAGAGCGGGTGCGGAGAACGAAAACGGGAGTTGGAATGAACGCCGCCAGGTACCGATCGGTTTGCTGCTTCGTATAGTTCCTTTGATTTTGTGAAATCCATGTTGACCACCTCTTTAGACATATTGTTTTACTGTGTCAGCCGACAGCATGCTTTTATATAGGAACTGATAGAACTGGTTATGCTCACTTGGAGCCAGTCGGCTGTATGCTTCGTATACTGCTTCGTTGCCGCGCCAGTAGCTGTAAATGAAGGGTGCTCTTAGTGTATGGGTCACAAAGCGCAGGCGAGAAGCGATCCAGTTGTCTTCGCCAAAAGCAAATTCTTTCAGATAGTGACCTGCCTCCTCGGAGGTCTTGCCCTCGGCGTGAATCATATGGGCCGCATTCATTCCGGAAATAGAGCGTATCTGCTGATAGATTTCATAAATATGATCATCGACAGTGTAGCCCCAGCTAATAAAGCGCATGCCGTTGTCTGCGATTCCTTCGAATACAGAGCTGGAGGCGGTATTGGTGATGACGAGTCCGGCATCCAGCGGCAGCTCGCCTGCTTTTACCCCGAGCTCGCGAATGTACATATGTGTCGTATGACCAGGGAAGCACTCGTGCGTGACGAGATGCTTAAGTCCCTCGTACGTGTAGGCCAGATCGCCATTGAGATACATCTTGCCGTTTACGTAGTCGCAGTAGGCATTGTAAGGAACGCCGTAAACGATTTCAGGCGTCACTTCTACATCTGCCATTTGCGGAAACATCCGCTCTGCTACGAGCGCCCGCGCTGTCACCAGCATTTCTCGCAAGACCGAATCAAGCTCTTTTGCCGGAACGCGTCGATCTGCCTCCCATGCTGCTACCTTTTGGGCAAGTGTTCCTTGGTACCCACGCTGTGACAACACTCTGTCCAAACGCTTATGAAGCGTTTTTTGCTCTGCACTCGTCACGGGATTTTCATTTACATACAAGAAGTATCGCACTTTTTCCCTGAAGGCGATGTCTGCACCCGCGCACCAGTATGCAAGTGCATCGAGCGAGCCAATCTGCTGCTGCATGTAATTTCGGCGCACCTCGTCAGTGATTTTGGCATAATCGGCAAGCAGCCCGCGCAAATCCTCGCGCACCTCAGTCCAGCTCGTATAGGAATGGGGAGTAACATCCGTCAAATTAATCGGCACGAGCCCTTCTCGGTCAAAGGAAGCCTCGTTCGTTGCGCCATTTCCATTTCGATACAGATTGTCCATCCCCAGCACGATACGGCAGTAGGTTTCGGACAACTGCATATCCCGCTCATTTCGCAAAGTCACTTGTGTTTACGCCTCCTCGGCAGTATCCAGATTTCCGATCATGAATCCATAGTCGCCGGGATTTACCTTGTGCAGATTGCCGCGCATCAGAATCACCAGATTACGCTCAAAAGGAGTATGAATGACTTCCAGCTCCTCAAAGGTTTGCGGGTTGTACGTACGAGACAACACCTGCTTGCCCTCAATCACAGAGCCTACTGCGCTGAAATCGAAGCCTGGCACCAAAAGGCCGCCTTGTGTCGGACGAATGATCTGGATTTCGGTCATGACGACTTGCTTCGGTGCAGGCACGACTTCACCCGGCAGCATTTTCAGATGACGCATGCAGTTGAAAATACCTTCTACGCCGCGCTCTACCGCTTGCTCGTAGTTAGGACCTCCGCCTACCTCTACGGTCACGCTAGGTATGCCCTTTGCCGATGTATACGTAGCTGTCGTTCCCTCGTATGGATGAGCCGGACGGTACAGCACCGGAAAGTTAAAGGCACGGGACAATGCTTCATCATTTTGGATGTACACATAATCAACGATCGGTACTGCTCCACCAGCATGCAGGTCAATATAGGCGTCGATCTTATCGAGGAAATTGGTCACGATCGCATGTGCCATTTGATCGGTCACCCAGCCCTCTGGATCGCCCGGGAATACGCGATTGAGGTTGTTCATGTCCAGCGGCGTGTTGCGTGTCAACGATTCAAATGCAAGTGGATTCGCTACCGGCATGATCAGAACCGTACCGGACAACTCCTCTTCGTTCAGACGATCATAGACGCGGCGCAGGATTTCTGCCCCAATGATTTCATCACCGTGGATGACAGCGGACAGACCGAGCACAGGTCCTTCTTGCTTACCGTAGATCGTATGCAGCGGCAGTGTTACTTTGGCTCCGTTGGACAAGTGAGTAACCGGGATTTCGTTGTATTCGCGTTTTACTTGGTTCATGGGTTAAGCCTCCTCATTATTTTCGTTTCAATTTGGTATCTGTCAGGTCACGGATGCCATCGCCCAAGAGATTGAAGCCGAGCACCGTGAGCATGATCGCCACACCCGGGTAAATGGATAGATGAGGCGCATCCTGTAAAAATTTCATGCCAAATGCCAAGGTCCAGCCCCAGCTGGATTCGGGCGGTTGAATCCCGAGCCCCAAAAAGCTGAGTGTCGCTTCTGCCACAATCGCCTGTCCGAGCCCCAGCGTCGCAACGACGATAATTGGCGCCAAGCAGTTAGGCAAAATGTTGTACACGATGATGCGAAAATCGCTGGAACCAATGGTGCGTGCAGCCTGGACGTACTCTTCTTCCTTAATGGAGAGGACGGTTGCCCGTACAAGTCTCGCATAGCTCGTCCAATACACGAGAGCTAACGCGATGATGACATTTTCTATTCCTGGACCGAGGGCCGCGACGAAGGCAATAGCAAGCAGCAGCACCGGAAAGGACAAGACGATATCGACAAAGCGCATGATCACGGTATCAATCCAGCCGCCATAGTAGCCGGAAATCAATCCGAGCGTCACGCCGATGACCAGCGCCAAACTGACAGAGACGATCCCTACCTCCAACGAAACCTGCGCCCCGTACAAAATACGCGTGTACAGATCGCGCCCGAACTGATCGGTTCCCAGCAAATGGCCGCCTTCTAGCGGATCAAGTAATCTCTCTCTAACATTCATTTCATAGGGGTCATGCGTGGACAACAGTGGTGCGAGAATCGCCGCCACCACAACGGCAAGCACGATGATTCCCCCAATCAACACAGCCTTGCTTTTGGCTGCGGTGCGAAGCAGATTGACGTTCATCAGCCTCCCTCCTTATCTCTGCTGTATCTTGGGGTTGACGACAGCGTACAGAATATCGACGATCAGATTCGTGAGCGCAAACAGGAAAGCGATAATAAAGACACTGCCCTGTACCACTGGAAAATCGCGTTGGCTGATCGCTGTAATCACTAATCGACCGATGCCAGGCCATGCGAAGACCGTCTCTGTGACAATCGCGCCACCCAGCAGGTTTCCAAATTGGAGTCCTACAATCGTAATGACCGGAATCAAAGCATTGCGAAACGCATGCTTGACGATCACCATGAATCCGCTTACACCTTTTGCTTCAGCCGTTCGCACATAATCCTCTTTGAGCACCTCAAGCATGGTAGAACGAACCATCCGGGTAATCAGCGCTGCGCTCATGACCCCAAGCGTCAAGGCCGGCAAGAATAAGCTGCGTAAGCTTTGGATCAGATCGTAAATGTTTCCTGTCGTAATTGCCGTCCATAATGCGTCGGTAAGAGGCTCGCCACGTCCAAAGGAAGGGAACCAGCCCAGATTCACGGACAATCCGATGATGAGCAGCATGCCCATCCAGAAAACCGGAATCGACACTCCCAGCTGCGCAAAAAACATGCTGATGTAATCGACCCAGGAAAACTGCTTTACCGCAGACAAGATCCCAAGCGGAATGGCAATGACGAGTGCGATAATCATCGCGAGAAATGCCAGCTCCAAAGTGGCAGGAAGATGCTTCGCAATCAGTGACAGGACAGATTCATTCTGAAAAATGGAATGCCCCAGATCACCCATCGCCACGTTTTTCAAAAAGGTAAAGAGTTGGACATACAGTGGCTCATTAAGCCCCATCAGGTTGCGCAGCCGCTCAATCTCGCTCTGGCTGGCATCCTGCCCAAGCAGCACCATCGCCGGATCACCCGGAATCATGTGCAAAAGGAAAAAGACAATGATGGAGATACCAATGACAACCGGCACCATTTGGAACAATCGTTTTATGAGATACGTGACCAAAAGGATCGCTCCTTACGCTATAAGTGAAGCGGGGGAGGAAATCTCCCCAGCCACTTATTTATTCACTTCCACATCTTTGAGGTTGTACAGGCTACCTTTCGGGTGTTCCTTGAAGCCAGTGAGCTTGTTGGAGTACATTGCTATGTAGCCCTGATACAAAACAACATCGTAGGCTACTTCCTCCGTAACCGTTTTTGCTATTTCCTGATAAATCTTGGCACGCTCTGCCTGATCTAGTGAAGCGCGTCCTTTATCCAAAAGCTCGTCAACCTTTGGATTGTTGTACTTGCCGTAGTTATTTTCACTTTGCGACTGGAATTGTCCGTACATAGCGCGATCAGGATCAACCAGGCTGAGCCAGCCGAGCAGGGCGATATCAAATTTTTGCGACATCATGTTTGCGGAGAATGTCGGCCACTCTGTTGTGGAAACCTTCGCGTCCACTCCTGCCTTTGTGAACTCGTTTTGCAGGAATTCTACAGTTTGAATCCGGTTCGGGTCTTCTGTATGTGTAGACAAGGTTACGGTCAGCTTTTGGCCATCCTTGTCCAGGAAGCCATCGCTGTTGGTATCCTTCCAGCCCGCTTCAGCGAACAGTCTTTTTGCCTCAACTGGATCATGGGAGAAGCCTTTGATGCTCGGATCAAATGCCCAGGATGGGGGAATCAACGGCGTTTCGCCCGGTTTATCCATTCCTGCGTAGAGACTTTCGGAAATCAGCTTTTTGTCTACCAGATGGGCAAAGGCTTGGCGTACTTTTACATCAGACAGAATCGGATTGGTCGTGTTGTAGTTGAGGTAAGTAAAGCCCAGTCCCTCTGTTTCGACCACGGTAAAGTTGTTATTGTTTTTGAGTTTGGTGATGTCCTGTGGCGAGAGCGGCGAATGAACGAGATCGACATCACCTGCTTCCAGAGCGGATACGCGTGTCGTATTGTCCGGAATGATGAAGTAGGTCAGCTTTTTGGTTTTGGCAGGGCCTCCCCAGTACTGCTCATTTGCTTCAAAGGCGATCTTGCTGTTTTTGTCCCATTTCACCATTTTGTAAGGGCCGGTTCCCACGGGATTGAAAGAAAAGGCTTGCGGGTCCTTCTCCGCCAAATGCTTCGGAACGATGCCCAGATCGAGGTAGCTCAGCAGTGGACCATATGGCTGCTTCAGCGTAAATTTGACGGTTGAATCATCAATCACATCTACGCTGGCGATCGGAGCGTACAGCTTTGCATACGGTGCCTTGAAGCTCGGGTCAAGCAGCGAATCATAGGTGAATTTCACATCTTGCGCGGTAAAAGGCGTACCGTCATGGAAGGTTACTCCCTTGCGCAGTGTAAACACCCATGTAGTCGGATCAGGATTTTCCCATTTCTCTGCCAAGGAAGGCAGCGCTTCCATTTTGTCGGAGAGTCGGATCAAGCCATCGAAGACAAGATCCGTTACCCGAGCCGCTGTCGTATCACGTGAGAGTCTTGGGTCCATCGTTCCGGCGTCTACATCCAGTCCAATTTTCAACTCATCTGACTTGACTGCTTGCTCGCCTTGGCCTTCTGTTGCTGTTTGCGGTGTACCTGCTTGGGAGCTGCTGCTGTTCTCTGGTGCTTTGTAGCTGCACCCAGTCATCGCTGCTGTGACTAAAAAAGCGATGGAAACCAGTGCGCATAAGCCTTTCTTTTTCATCTCATGAGATCCCCTTTCTAAATGGACAATCTATTTCTCTCTTGCTTGTTACCCCTCACGAATGTCGATGTAGCTAATCTCTTTTGGGCTTTGCGTCAGTACCTCACAGCCACCCTCTGTCACTACGACGATATCCTCAATACGGACTCCGAACTCGCCCGGCAAATAAATTCCCGGCTCGATGCTGAACACCATCCCTGCCTGCATTTCATCCTCATTGTTTTGGTGCAGGAATGGTCCTTCGTGCAATTCCAGTCCCAAGCCATGACCAGTCCGATGTGTGAAATAGCGATCATAGCCGACTTTGGCAAATTCGCTTCGAATCATGCGGTCTACATCTGCGAACCTGATTCCCGGCTTGATCATCGCAATCGCCTTTTCCTGTGCAGCGCGTACGATTTTGTAAATTTCCTCGAAGCGTTGGTTTGGCTTGCCATAGTAAAGTGTTCGGGTAATGTCGGAACAATAGCTATGGTAAATCCCTCCCATATCAATCACGACTGCCTGCTCTGGTATCAGACTGGTCATACCGATCTCATGATGAGGGTTGGCGCTGTTTTTCCCGAAGCCGATAATCGGTTGAAAGGATAAATCATGCACCGAATGCTCCCCGAAAAAGCTGCGGATCGTCTCTGCCATTTCGCGCTCGGTTGCCGGATAATACTGCAGCTCGACTACCTGGTGCATGACGGCATCGGCTATACGCGCGGATTGACGCAGAATATTGATCTCGCACTCATCCTTAATTTCGCGCAGCTTTTCTACGACGTAGCTTTTAATTGGCTGGAGCTCGGGACGGGTGCGCAGCAGATCAATCAAATAGGAGCTAGACCAACTTTGGTCAATTCCAATTCTCCCTCTCGTTCCCACATGCTCCGCGAAAAGAGTGACAGGATCGTTTTCATCTGACCAGAGAACGACCTCAATCTCTTCCGGCAAAGTAAGTTGACCTGCGAACATTTGGTGGATAAACAGCTTCGGCTTGTTCTCCCCATCAAAGTAAAGACAGCTGAGTCTCTCTCCCGTGGAGATGTGTTGACCGGTAAGGTAGTACAAATTCGCTGTGGAACTGACGAGTAATCGGCTCATCCGCTCTGACTGCATGGACAGGATGCAACGTTGAAGTCGTCCTGTGAAGGGTTTCATAAAGGGATGCTCCTTTCTTTTGCTGCCACACGCATGCACGAAAAAGACCAAGCCAAACACTCGTCCCCAAACATGGCTGGGAGACAAATGATCAGCTTGGTCGTAAACTCCGGGTGTATGAATAGGGGCTGCCTATCCACAGGAATTTAGGCTTGCTGTGTACATCTGTTGTCGATCGGTTATAAATATTCTTACTCTTTTATGTTATCGCATTTTTAACAAAAGTGCAACTATTTAGTTTCATTAAAAATAATCTTATCGTGTAGGTAAGTTTACGCACTTCATTGTTAAACACCTTCGCCCACGTCCTAGCAAATCAATGACTCCAAATCTCTTGGATAGTATGTCAGCATGTCCATTCCATTTTCCGTTACTACAATCGTCTCTGCATGACGGAAGCCGCCAAGGCCATTCACGTAAATGCCTGGCTCGACCGACATGACCATCCCAGCTTGCAAAATGGTTTCTTCCCCGAGGTCAAAAAACGGCGCTTCGTGATTCATCAATCCAAGAGCATGTCCTGTATGGTGACGAGTCAAATGGGTTACATCATTTTCGCGGAAATAGCGCTGCACTTCTTCCTCTACGCGGCGCGCGGGGATTCCTGAACGTATCGTGGCAAATGCCGTGTCCTGTGCCCCTAGCATGAGCTGAAAATACTTCTCCTGCTCCTTGCTCGCTTCTCCGACAAACATCGTTCTCTCCAGCTCGCTATGATAACCCCATACCGCAGCATCTGCCCCGGTCACCAGCGTATCCCCATGCTTGAGCATGATGCTTTGTGTCACTGCGTGCGGCACAGCCGACATCGGACCTACCTGTCCTCGAAACACCGCGATCACATTGTGCCCATATCCGCCATACGGCTTGTAATCTGGCCCAAGCGCATCGAGCATCATCATCGACGCCTCGTGACTGGCACGCCCCTCGATTTCCATCGCATTGATACCTGCTTTCGAATACTTTTGCAGAAGCCGGTGGGCCAGGTGAGACCAACGCAATGATTCTTTGATCAGCTCGAGCTCATTTGCCGACTTTACCGCACGCGCTTCTTCTACCCAACCTCGCAGGGAGACGAACGCTTTCGCATCCAGTAATTCACTCACTCTCGGTCCGCGATACCCCATCGCTGAGCCATACCCGTCCGCATCCAAACCGATCGTTTTGCCCTCAAAACCCGCAGCGATCAGTGCTTCCTTCAGATACTCCAGCGGATGACGCAAACCCGGATACTCTGGATAGGAGTGTACCTCGTCTACCTGCGCAAACATCTCTGCATGCTCATGCTCCAGAGCTGGAACAAACAGATAGGACTTTCCATTCGGAGCAAAGAACAGTCCAATGGGACGTTCTGTGGGATGAAAATGAAAACCGGTCAAATAAAAGATGTCGGTGACTCCAAACAAGATGGCACCCTCTACTCCATGCTTCTCAAGTCGTGTCAAAAAAGCTTTTTGCCGCTGCAAAATTTCGGCTGTTGGAATCGCCAATAGCATGCGTGGTCCCTCATTTCCTGTTTTTCGTAGGTACAGTCAAACGCAAAAAGACCAAGCCAAAACAATCCGACGCACATAAAAGCGTCTGGATCATTCAGCTTGGTCCGTACGTCCCGCTGGTATGAACAGGGGATGCCTGTCCACTGGAACAACGACTTGCTGGTTTTATCTGTTAGGGGTCATTATATACGCACTCGACCAAATTTTCAATATACTCTGTTTTTATTCAGACGACGCTTCTGCATACGTCATGGATTTATAGATTTCGAACTGATTATAGGCATCGCGAATCGCAGAAACGATGGCTTTTTTCCCGAGCCCAAAATACCGCCGCTCAAACTTTTGAATGGGAAGATCAACGCCGTTTTTCAAATCGTGCCCCACAAGAATGCTTTTGATAAAATCATTGCACATGTTGGTGACAAAGGTACAAGAAGCGTTCACGATTTTGTCTGATTCGGGGTCAATCTCAAAACCGACGCCCATGACTCCATACAAATTCTTAGCAGCCATTCCATCGGGCAAGCGGGAATAGCCTGTACAAAAAATAGTTTCGTCATTTCTTACGCCCATGGTGAAATCCTCCCTTCGATGCCTTCTATCAGAATTATTTTACTTTGTTTAAGGAAAAATGCCTACGGTGAAAAACAGACAACTTCCACTGGCGATCCCAACGAATCTGATTCTAGCATTTACCTGGGAAAAAGGAATCAAGAAAAAACATGTGGCGGGCTGGCTGTAGTGGTGGGGAGGAAACTGGAGAAAACGCTCCAGCTTCTTGGAACACTTGCTGGGAGGTCATACCTGCACAGCTCCATGAAAAAAGCGAAACCGCGTCCAAAGTAGCTGATTCGAGAAGTTTTTCAGGGGTGGACGCTTAAAATCGTGTTTCGCTTTTTTCATTGCGCTTCGGCTGTGTTCCAAAGAGCTTCGCTTTTTTCTCCGGTTTCCTCAGCGAGCTTTGGTGCTCGCACCTCAGGTCCTTTTTGAGGGAGAATCAGGCGGGAATCTTGGAGTGAACTCTGCCGGACATTTAATAGAATTATATTATTGATAAATAAAAAACCCGGACATTGTTTTGTCCAGACTTCTTTCATCATCCTTATTATCCACTTATTTTTTCGCCAGCTTTTGATTCCGCTTCGCTTTTTTCTTCATTCGCCTTTGCTCCATGACGGTGTAGAACGACGGGACAACGACCAGCGTAAACATGGTTGAGAAAAAGAGGCCGGAAATGATCGTTACGGCGAGCGGCCTGAACAGCTCATCTCCCGAAATAACTTGTTCATTTCGACATCTTTTGCAGGATATGCTTCATTTTATATATGTAAAGTATAGGATTCCTTCCTCAAAAGTCTATGTCCTACTTGTGTCAACTTTGTCCTGTATAAAAAATTTTTCACTGACACTTGTGTCGGATCGAATAAAAAAAATAAAGACACGAATGTCAGTGCAATTACCACACTCTCGACACTAGTGTCAATTTCTACGTTGTAGCAGCATTATGACCGTTTGGCACCCCATAGCCTTCCAATAGCACGTTAAAAATCAGGCTGTTCCAATCCGTCTCAGAGGTCTCACGGCTTTTTGGGATTTGGATGGCTTGAAACAACAGGCTGGCCACAAGTGAACTCGGGACATCCGCACGTATCGAGCCGACTTCTTTGCAGGTTTCAATCACATCCGTCAGCATCCGATTCAACGTATGATGCTGCTGCCGCAATGTCGCCATCGACTTTTTAACATTGTCTGACGCGTCCCCGTTTACGAACGGCGCAAACAACAAAATTTGGTGGATATGCGCGTACTTCATAAATGAATCAAAAATGTGCCGGAGCTTTTGCATGGGAGTCTCGACATGCTCCAAGCCCTCATATTCCGCCATAATCGTATCCATCAGATGAACCATCAAGGACGCAATCAGCTCATCCTTATTGGAAAAGTATTCGTAAATCGTGCTTCGGCTCACATTTAGTTGATCAGACACCAATTTGAAGTGAAAGCCCGCGTAACCTTTTTCAATCAGGATTTTACCCGTCACCTCATAAAGCTCATCTATATGTAATTTTTGCCTCGCCATTCGCTACGCCCTCTTTGCTCACTTAATACGACGATTCTCAATTAGGAACAGTTTACACAAGCTTCTAGATAACCTCAACCCCTCGTACTGCTCCTCTTCGTCTGGCTGTGGAACTTGCTTTCTTTTACTAAAAGGAAAAGGTGACTGTCTTGTCGCTCTTGATAGTGACGTTACGTCACCTTTTATACTTACAGTATTCCTTCTGAAAGGAGACGTAGCAATGAACCGTGTACGTGACAAAGAAGCGATCGTAACCGGAGGTGCTTCCGGCATTGGTCTTGCTTCTTCCAAGCTGCTCGCAAGTGAAGGCGCAAAGGTGGTCGTCGCTGATTTCAACCTCGAAGCCGCTCAAAAGGTTGCCGAAGAAATTCGGCTCCCTGCATATTCTCGTAAACAACGTGGGCGGAAACAATCCGCAAAAGGATTTGGATGTCGTTAATCTGGATATCGAGGAATGGGACAGGCAGATGAATGTGAACACAAAAAGCGTGATGCTCGGCTGCAAGTACGCCATTCCCCACATGATTGCAGCAGGCGGTGGCTCTATTATCAACACAGCATCGATGGCAGCCTTTGCCGGGGATGCCGTTCGTACTGCTTATGGTGCAACCAAGGCAGCCGTAGTTAATCTGACCAGATACGTGGCGACCCAATATGGACACCAGCGCATCCGCTGTAATGCCGTAGCACCTGGACTGATCTTGACCCCGGCTGCCAAGGCTCATATTTCACCTGAGGTAATGGACATTTTCTCCAAGTACAATGCACTGCCTTATCATGGCGAGCCGGAAGATATCGGCTATACGGTACTCTTTTTGGCTTCCGATGAAGCGAAATTCATTACAGGTCAAACCATTCAGGTCGAGGGTGGACATTATATAGGAAACCCTACCGTGCCTGATTTCCTCTCACTGGCAAATACGCAAGGCCAACTAAACGACCGAAAAAGGAGAGATATCATATGAAACGTCTGCAAAATAAAGTTGCGATTATTACAGGGGCAGGTAGCGGCATGGGCAAAGAGGAAGCACTGCTTTTTGCCCAGGAAGGCGCTAAAGTCGTCGTTACCGACATTCAGGAAGAAAAAGTGAATCAGGTCGTAGCTGAAATCAAGGAGCAAGGCGGCGAGGCGATTGGATTGTTCCACAACGTCACTTCCGAGGAAAACTGGGTACAAATAGTAGAACAAGCTGTGAAGGCTTACGGAAAAGTAGATGTCCTCGTGAACAACGCAGGTATTCCAAGCTCAGCGACTCCCCTGCATGAATCCACACTCGAAAGCTGGAATCGCACAATGGACATCAACCTGACAGGCACCTTCCTCGGGATGAAGCATGTCATCCCGGTCATGCTGGAAAACAAGGGCGGCTCGATCGTTAACATCTCCTCCATCGCAGGCCTGACAGGCGGAAGCGGCGCAAGTGCCTACACCGCATCCAAAGGTGGCGTTCGCCTGCTGACCAAAGGAACCGCCATTCAATATGCAAAGGAAAACATTCGCGTCAACTCCGTTCATCCAGGCTTCATTGAAACCCCGATGACAACGGATATGTTTGAAAACGACCAAATGAATCAATGGTTCCGCTCCCTCACTCCGCTGCCTCGTCTGGGCAAAGCTCGCGATGTAGCCGAAGGGGTGCTGTTCCTGGCTTCCGACGCTTCTTCTTTTATTACCGGCATTGAACTACCAGTAGATGGCGGCTATTCTGCTCAATAACTAGCACCCGCATGACAACAAGGCAAACCAACACCCCAAGCCAGCAGACCTACCGATTAAAAGCCGTCGCATTTCGACGGTTTTTTCTGTTTTTACGCCATTTTTAGGTTTCCAAAAATATCATCAAATCCTTTTCCAAAAAAAGATTGCAAACCTTCCAAGAAAGGAGTAAGTTAATTTCTGACTGATAATGATTTTTATTCTCGATATATAAACAAGCACTTATATGTTATAAGGGGATGTTTTCAAAATGAGTAAGCATTGGGTTTATCCATTCTCAGCAGTGGTACTGACTTCTTCCCTGCTACTATCCGCATGCGGAAATACAGAAACACAAAAAGAAGAGAAAAAACCGGAAGCAGCGCAGCCTGACAAGCCTGCCACTACTGAACAGCCTGCTACGTCAGCTGCAGTTAGTCCTGAGCTGCAAGCCTCTATTGATGAATATCAAAAATGGGTAATCTCCCAGACAGACCAATTTGTGAAAGCAACAGAAAGCTTCACTAATGCAGTCAAAGCCGGAGATATCGAAAAGGCAAAAAAAGAGTACGCTCCAGCGCGCACCTACTTTGAAAAAATCGAACCGATTGCGGAATCTCTTGGCGATTTTGACCCGTGGATTGACGCCCGCGAAGGCGATGTCCCTGATAACGAATGGCGCGGCTACCACAAGCTAGAAAAAGCTTTGTGGGAAACAAAGTCCGTTGCTGACCAAGAAAAAGTAGCTGACCAGCTCCTTCAAGACGTGAAACAGTTGCGCGTGAAGGTAGAGGGCGTAGAGATTGATGTTAAAATGCTCGTTACTGGGGCAGTCGAACTATTAAACGAGGTTTCCTCCAGCAAAGTAACCGGTGAAGAAGAGCGTTATTCTCACACCGACCTATATGACTTCGCTGCTAACGTTGAGGGTGCCAATGAAATCTTTAAGGTTCTCAAATCTTCCGTAGAAGCGAAGGATGCAGCACTCGCAAAAGAAATCGAGACACGCTTCAGCGATCTCGACAAGGCTCTCGCACCTTATCGGAAAGACGGTGGTTATGTTCTGTACACCGAGCTGAAGGAAGACCAGGTGAAAAAGCTGAGCCAGGCAATCGATGCCTTGGCTGAACCATTGTCCAAAATGGGAACAATCGTAGGGGGATAACTAGGATGGATACAAAACGTCTCGAGGAAGCCGCCAACAAGAAAATGACTCGTCGGGACGCTCTGAAGCTTGCAGGGGTCGGCGGAATTGGTTTGCTGCTGGGGGCTGGGGGAATGAAGACCTTTCTTCCAGCCACATCCACAGCAAAGCAGACTCCCCCTGCTCCATCGTCTGTTGATGGGACTATTCCCTTTTATGGAAAGCATCAGTCGGGTATCACTACACCTATGCAGGATTTTATTTGCATGGGTGCTTTTGATTTAACAACGACTTCCATTGATGATGTACGCAAGCTGTTTCAGAGCTGGACGAGCGCAGCGGCGCGCCTAACAGAAGGCAAGAGCGTCGACGATGAGAGCGAAAACCCTCACCTCCCGCCAGTAGATACAGGAGAGAGCATGGGGCTTGGTTCCATGCGTATGACGATTACCTTTGGCCTTGGTGCCAGCTTTTTTGATGAGCGCTTTGGTCTGGCTGCCAAGCGGCCTGCTCCATTGGTAGATTTACCGCGCTTTAACAGTGACGAGATTCGCAAGGAATGGTCTGGCGGAGATATTGTCGTACAGGTCTGTGCCAACGATCCGCAGGTTGCTTTTCATGCATTGCGCAATCTGGCACGAATTGCTCGTGGAAAAGCAGTATTGCACTGGCTGCAGGATGGTTTTCAGCGTACCAGCGCTGCAGATCCTTCTGGTTCGACTCCACGCAATCTCATGGGCTTCAAGGATGGTTCCAACAATCCGCAAGTCAGCGACGCCAAGGTAGCTGACGAAATTGTATGGGCACAGTCTGAAGATAATCCAGCCTGGATGGCAGGCGGCAGCTACATGGTGATGCGGCGGATTCGTATGAGGATCGAGGTCTGGGACCGCTCCTCTCTGGACGATCAGGAAAGCACATTTGGCAGACATCGCCAGTCTGGCGCACCGCTTGGCAAATCAGGTGAATTCGACGAGCTTGAGCTGGATCGAAAAGACTCTGCCGGAAAGCCAGTCATTCCAGCCACTTCTCACGTTGCGCTCGCACACATGGAAGGCAAAGTAAAAATTCTTCGCCGTGGCTACTCCTACTCCAGTGGGATGGACGTCAAAACAGGACAGCTCGACGCCGGACTATTGTTCATCTGCTTTAACCGTGATCCGCGCAAGCAGTTCATACCGATGCAGCAAAAGCTGGCAACTGTCGATCAGCTCAATGAATACATCACTCATGTTGGCAGTGGCCTGTACGCATGCTTGCCTGGTGCAAGCGAGGGCGGATACATTGGCGACACGTTATTTTAAACCCACAATCGGGGATGGAGTGAACACACCTTGAAACGCTATTTGTTCATCATCTGTATGTGCTTCCTGCTGGTGACGTCCGGCCTGCAGGCTGCTCTGGCTGCATCTCTGCAGCCCGATCAGCTTAAACAACTGATCGCCCTGTCCAGTGACGCTTTGATTAGCAGCGGAGACCAAAATTGGGACGAAGCAGGGCAAGCTGTAGCCGATATGAAAACACTGTGGGACCAGATTACAGACGACACTTCTGCGGAAGCTACGACTCTGGGAACGGCAATTTCCGATGCGCAGCAGGCCCTCCTAGAAGTAACTGCAAATCCACAGGCTGCTAGCACTGCCATTTCCAAACTGGCTAAAGCAGCAGACCGCTATGTAACAGCTAAGGAAGACACGGGACTGCCAAAGGAAAAAGCCCATAAGCAAATTGCGGCACTGCTTCCCCACCTGCAAAAAAGCATGACGGCTATCACCAAGCAAAATTGGGATGAAGCAAAGCAAGCCTACAACAGCTTTGTTACAGGGTGGTACAAGGCAGAGGGCCTTGTCCGCAATGAAAACGCTGCTGTGTACGGCGATATGGAAATCAAAATCAGTGGAGCTCGGATTGCTCTGAACACGGAGCCGCCCAATCAGCAAAAAAGTACGGAAAAGATGCAAGCACTGCTCACAGCCGTCGAGGACTACCTTTCCGGAAAAGCCGTCCAAAACGCTGAAACAGCTCCCGTGTCTGCGGACCAGCCATCGATTTCTTCGCTCTTGCAGCTATTGGAATCCGTCGAGGCTGATCTTGCCAACCAGGATGCCGATAGCGCTTCAAGCAAAATGGACACCTTTATTTCCACATGGCCATCTGTAGAGGGCGTCGTGATGACCAAGTCACCTGAAACGTATAGCAGTGTCGAAGCGAAAATGGTTTCCATTCCGACCTTGATATTGTCCAATCCACCGAAGTGGGAAAAGGCAGCAGGTTTGCTCGCAGAGATGAAAACAGAGCTGGAGCCGTACGCGACAGCTTCCTCCTACACCGCGTGGGATGCCGGACTGATTTTATTTCGTGAAGGTCTCGAAGCCATCTTAATTATTGTGTCGCTGCTCACCTTCCTGAACAAATCGGGCAATGCTCACAAACGCAAATGGATTTGGTCTGGTGCAGCTGTTGGCATTGTCGCTTCTGCTATCCTGGCCGTAGTCCTAAGTATCGTCTTTTCCAACCTGTCGACCGGCAGCTCGCGTGAAACAATCGAGGGTGTGACTGGACTCATCGCTGTCTTGTTCATGATCACAATCGGCGCCTGGCTGCACAGAAAATCGAACCTACAGGCATGGAACCGCTTTGTCGAACAGTCCATTGGTGCTTCCTTGGCAAAAGGAGCCCTGTGGTCGCTCTCATTTACCGCCTTTCTCGCTGTTGTCCGCGAAGGCGCGGAAACGATCATCTTTTACATGGGGATGGCAGCTACGATCTCGATGACCGATCTGCTTGTAGGGATTGTCGGAGCTCTCGTCGTCCTGGCCGTGATCGGCTACGCCATCATCCGACTTAGCACACGGATTCCGGTTCGCCCGTTTTTTCTCGTTGCTGGTCTTTTGCTTTACTATATGGCCTTTAAATTTGTGGGCGTCAGTGTACATGCGCTTCAGGTTACAGGACATCTCTCGGCGCACAGCTCTGATTTCTTGGTGCACATACCTACTCTGGGCATCTACGCAAACTGGGAAACGACAGTACCACAGATTATTGTACTGGCCATTGTCATTTTCAACTTCTTCTTTACTACGCGGAAAAAGACCGTCAAACCGATTCCGCAGATTAACTAAATTCAATCTCAAAACAAAAACGCAGCTCGTGCATGTTTGATGCATACAGCTGCGTTTTTCATGATTCTGCCATTTATGGAAGTTTAGTTATTTTAGATGAATCCTTTTTGCCACTCTTTTCTGGTCGACATTTTGTGTTACCATATATCAGGTGTAACATTCTTTTTACATTTTCCGTCATTCTTTACGGACAAGATTCTTATTGATTGGAGCGACATATGGGGGCAACATCTAATTCTGTTAAAGTAGACGTCAAAGCCAAATCACCGGCCGCGCATAATATCGTATTTCTCTTAATTCGCCAACTTCGGCCACATCAATGGACCAAAAATTTACTCGTTTTTGCCGCATTGCTATTTTCCCTCCACAAAGTAAGTCCCGGGTTGATCGTTGAATCGACAGTCGCCTTCTTGCTTTTTTGTTTTGTATCGGGCTGTGTCTATATTCTAAATGACTTTGTCGATATCAAAAACGATCGCAATCATCCTGAAAAGCAGTTCCGGCCGATGGCTTCAGGAGCCTTGCCGCCTTATTTGGCCCTCGGATTTGGTGTCGTCCTGCTAACGGGTTCGCTCGTTTCCGCATTTTATTTTGATCTACTGTTTGGAGTTGTACTAACGATTTATTTTTTGATTAACATCGCCTATTCACTGAAGCTGAAGCATGTCGTCATTTTGGACGTCATGATTATCTCTGCAGGATTTGTACTACGCGCCATTGGTGGCAGTCTCATGATTCAAACACCGTTTACTCCGTGGTTTTTGCTATGCACGATGCTGCTCGCGCTGTTCCTCGCCATCAGTAAAAGGCGTCATGAGCTTCACCTGCTGCAGACGGAAAAAGGAACGCATCGCAAAGTGCTGGACAGCTATTCGTCGGAATTGTTGAATCAGCTCAATACAATTGTCACCTCGGCGACGATCATTAGCTACTCTTTGTTTACCTTTACATCGGGTCGTACCATTCAGCTGATGTGGACGATTCCTTTTGTGATCTTTGGTATATTCCGCTATCTCTATTTAATTACGATCACGGACAAAGGAGGCAGCCCTGAAAAAGTATTAATTCAGGACAAGCCGATTCTCATTACCGTGTTGCTTTATGTCATCACGGTAGCAGGAATTATTTACGTTTTTGAAACATAATTGCACAGATAGGTTGTGGATCTAGCTATGCCATCACTCGTTCTTATCATCATCTCCGTGGTTCTCAGTGCATGCGGGCAAATTGCCATGAAGATGGGCGCATCCTCGCTGGGCGGAAAAAATGAAATGCTGTTGATGAAGTTTCTGCACTACTTTACGAATCTGCCGATCATGGCGGGCCTTGCGCTGTACGGAATTTCTGCGTTTATTTGGATTGCAGCACTGGAAAAAGTACAGCTTTCCTATGCGTATCCGATGGCTGCTTTGGGATATGTACTCGTTGCCGGCCTCTCGTTTCTCATTTTTCAAGAACCGATCTCCCTTACGCGAATGGCTGGTCTAGCAATCATCGTCGTTGGCGTCATCGTCATTGCCCAATCGTAATACCCACTAAAGGAGTTTTATCATGTTATATGCATTGGCGCCGTTTATTGGCTGGTTCGTGTCAGGCGTAACCAAGTTTTTGATTAACTACCTGCGCTTCGGTAAAGAAGCCAGAAAAATGGTCGGCAATGGGGGCTTTCCCAGTACACATACCACCGTTATGGTGACGACTGTTTTTCTGATTGGCTTGCAGGAAGGGTTTACGCACCCGATATTCGGACTTGGTGTGGCCGTGACCTTTATTATCATCATTGATGCGACTGGTTTGCGCAGGGCGGTGGGAAAGCATGCTGCGGCGCTTAATCAGCTTGCAGACAAACGCCCGGATGGGGCTGGAGCAAAGCCTTTCCGCGAAAGCATGGGACATACACGTTGGGAAATTGCCGGAGGACTGGTTCTCGGCATCCTGCTCGCAACACTGCTCCATCTGCTGTCTCAGCTTATCCCTGGAATTCTCGGCACGTAGACAGGAGACAAAGCATATGAAAAGCCGTACAGGCACGTATTCATTTTTAATAGGGATGACCTTGCTGTTGTTTGTGGCAGGCATCGTGCTTAGCACATCGATTTTGTTTTTGTTTGGGATCTCCGTATCCGCCATCAGCTTTTGGCTAGCGGCAATCGCTGCACTGGCTTGCCTCGTTGGCGGACTGATGAAGCTCGTAGAGGCTCGGTATGTTGCTTGGCTCGGCTCACTTCTCGTTGGTTTAGCTGTGATTGTCGGAGTCAGCTGGTACATCAGTGCAAATACGTTTGATCTCTCCTTTGACGGACAAACGTATCATCAGGAAGCGATTATCCTGTTAAAGGAAGGCTGGAACCCGGTTCATGACAGCCCGGTCGCCCCAGTCAGCACCAAGGCGATCGAGCAAATGGACAACAAAGAAATTTTGACTGCTTTTCATCTCTGGATTAATCATTACGCCAAAGGACCGTGGATGCTCGATGCGGTCATGTACAAGCTGACCGATCAGATTGAAATCGGAAAAATGTTTAACCTGCTCTTGCTTGCAGCTTCCTTTTTCCTTAGCGTAGCTGCCATGCTGACAGCCTTTCCTACCAAAAAGGGGAGAGCAGTGCTCGTCTCACTCTTGGCTGCTTTCAACCCTGTTGTCGTAACACAGGCGACCTCCTACTATATCGATGGTCAGCTCGGATCGCTCATCCTCATCATTTGTGCGCTTGGTTACTTGCTATTTAAGAATTACCGCAGCTGGGTTTTATTGACGCTTTGCGCAGCACTCATGCTGCTCGCCCAAATCAAGTTTACTGCTTTGGTGTACGCTGTGTTGCTTGGGTGCGGGCTATTGGTTCTCTTCTTTTTCTACGATCGCCAAAGAAAATGGAAGAGCCTGCTTGGATGGCTCTCCGTCAGCTTGCTTATCACCGTGGTGATCGTCGGCTTCAATCCGTACGTCACCAACACGCTTTCCAAAGGGCATCCTTTTTATCCACTGTCGGGAAAAGGCGCGGTCGATATCATGACCTCGAACAGCCCTCATAATTTTAAAGAGATCAATGCGCTGCAAAAGCTGGGGACTTCTCTGTTTAGCAAGTCTGCAAACATCGCAACGCCGAATGACACCACCTTCAAATGGCCGTTTACCGTTACGCTTGATGAACTAATGGTATTTTACGGACCGGATGTGCGTGTTTCCGGAATGGGACCTCTTTTTGGCGGGGTTCTGCTCCTCAGCTGCTTGCTACTATTTTTGCTGCTTACGACTGACAGAGCGAAGTCAAAGCCGTTCTTGGTTATCAGCGCACTCCTGCTGCTTACGGTGATCGTCAATCCCGAGAGCTGGTGGGCACGTTATGTTCCACAGCTATGGCTGATTCCCCTTCTGATTGCGATTGCTGGCTGGGGAGCTGACAAACGCCTGACCCGCACGATAACTACAGCGATGGTTGTGGTCCTGACAGTAAACATGCTGCTTGTCGGTACAGCACATACTGTAGGGCAGGTAATCATCAATGGCTATGCGAAGCAGCAGCTACAGGATATCAAGAATAGCAACAAGACGCTGACGGTAGATTTTCATCACTTTACTGCGATCCGCATCCGCCTGCAGGAAGCAGGGATTCCGTTTGTGGAGCAAAAGATTGAGGATAAGAATGCGAAGGGGATTGTGGCTTCCCGAGCGGTCTATCTCTTGAAATAATTGCGAAAAACTCCCCTTCCGAGCATTCAGAAGGGGAGTTTTATTTTGATCGTTACTCATGTGGGAACAGTGGAAGCTCCTGCAAAAACAAGATGTCGGTACGCTTGGCAGCGTCGCCCTCAGCCAAGATAGCTGCTCTCGCAACAACATTGCCGCCCGCCTGTACGACCAGATCCTCAATCGCCTGCAACGATTTGCCTGTGCTGATCACGTCATCGATGATCGCAACCCGCTTGCCCGCGATCTCTCTGGCATCTGCCCCATCGAGACAAAGGATTTGTTTTTTCTGTGTGGTGATCGACTCTACTTCGTTAATCAGCGGCGCATCCATGTACGGCTTGGTGCTCTTCCGCGCTACATAGTATTTTTTCATGTGAAGCACACGCGAAACCTCGAAAATGAGGGGAATGCCTTTTGCTTCAGCGGTAATTAGTACGTCTACCTCTGGCAGCTTTTCAGCTAGCAGTGGAGCAGCGGCTGTTACGAGCTCAGTGTCTCCTAAAATGACGAAGCTGGCGATGCTCAAATTATCTGCAATCGGCATGATCGGAAGTTCACGTGTCACTCCTGCTACTTCTAGCGAATACGTTTTTTCCATGGTACTCCCTCCTGTTTCCATTCTACATTCCAAAGAAGCTTATCAATACTCTCATCAGCAAGCCTGCCAGCATTCCGAAGAACGGATCGGAAATCGCTGTAACCACCATGGTCATGCCCCCAACCAGTCCAGACGAAGGATCTCCTGAGGTCAGGGCAGCAGTAGCGTTTCCAGGCACAGTTACAATAGCCCCGAGCACAAACAAAAATCCGGAAATCGATTCACTCGGAATATAGCGGCCGATCTTTGGCAGCAAACCAGCGAACAGGATTGCAGCCATCAGTACCATCATCAATACCCCAGAAGCTACCGGATTTGGCGCGCCAGCAGTCGCAGAAATAATCGCTTCTACCGGGGCACCCCCGAACAAGGCTGACACCATATCCGCTACGCTGCTAATGACACTGAGTGTATCAATGTTTACATCCGATTTCGCAATCTCCCCATTAATTTGGCCAAAAGCGATATTTGCACCGATGTTCAAGCAGACCATCGCCATCGCTCCACGCAGAATAGCCGGGGAAAACGTCAGCTTTTGTAGCACGAGGCGATCATTAGCGAGTGGCTTGATCGCACCGTCTTGCTTCAGCACAATCGCTACGACACTGGATACCAGCACAGATACAGTAACGGTATAAACCAAATCCTTGGTCATGAAATACGTGAGCAAGCCTGTAGCCATCGAGGTAGCACCGACAGGCATGTTGTTCCGGGCCATGTCCCAGGACACGCGTGCCAACATGATCCCTACGCCCGCCATCATCCCGTTCGTAATAACCGGGCCAATGAAGTCTACGATTTTCTCCAAAAAGCCGAACAAACCAATAATCGTCATAATAATTCCGCCAACAAAAATCATCGACAGTCTTTCTCTCATGCTTTTGCCAATCGTTCCAGCCAGAGCAATCGTCTCCGCCTGATAGGACACGACTGCCACTGAGCCAGTGAGGGCATTACCAGCCGCACCAACAAGGAAAGCCAAGGCAGTAGGTACAGATGCAAAGCCCAAAGATAGCGCAAGCAGACCTTGCGGCAGGCCGTTTAATACGACACTGAGAGCCGCAATGATGTCTTTCCATTCCATGTTTCTCTTCTCCTTCATTTCAAAAATCATTTTGAACGATCATTTTTCACAAGTGTTAAATTAACACAAAAACCGATCTTTTTCAAATGTTAATTTGATAATGTTCGTGTTTTGTTCTGTTTTATTAAATGCCAATCTGATGATTTCAATTACACTCGCCATAATTCGAACATTAGTATGTGTGACCAACATAAAAAAAGAGAACGACGCTTTTTCTGCGTGTCCTCTGATTCTTTTTCTTTGATTACATGCTCCAGCCAGATCGTTGTTTATTCATTGACATAGTCTAGTACGCCTTGTCCAAGATCGCCAAGTCTCCATAAGGCGATCTTGTCGTATCCCGATTTTCTCGCCACGCCAATCCATTGTGACAACGTGACCTCATCCGCATACCACACCGTATGTGTGATTCCTTCTTTGTCCACGTATTGAAAAGAGAGACTGCCACTTGCTTCATCGCGCTTTGCAGGCTCCAAGCTGGTTTGTGCCAGCTGTACAGCCTGCTTTTCGGTTACAGACGTTACTTTGCCTGACTCTGACCAGTCAAACCCGCCAAGCGCCAATGCAATCATGTTTTTGCCTGGGACCTTTTTTAAGCGATTGGCCAGCTTCTCGATAAAAGCAGGATCGGCTTTTGGTCCTGGTCCCGTCTTCGTGCCGTGCAAATTATAGGCCATCATCACGTAAGTAGGCCCCTCTGGCAGCGAAATCTCCTCGATCGGCGTACGCGGCTCCAGTACGACCCGCAATGTTTTACCGGCCGCATGCAGCTTGTAGTACAGCTCCCGATAAAACACGATGACATTGTACCAGTCTTTTCGATCAATCTTTTCGTAATCAATCTCGACACCATGAAAATTATTCGAGATGACAGCATCCATTATTTCCTTGATATGCTTCTCACGGCTCTCATCCGTTGCCAGAAGCCTCGAGACGATAGCAGAGTCCTTTTGTACCTCGGTCCCGTCTTTATTTATTCGGTCGTTTACAATCGTCAAATCGACATTCACAAAGCTGCCTTGCTTGGAAATATCATGAATCACCGGCAGTGCCTTCTGAAATTGATCCGTAAACAACAGCTTGTCCGATTCATCAAAATACGCGGCAAACGCCTGAACACTGGACAAGCCGTCTGTCATACGATCGAAGTCCGCTGTCGCTTCCTGCCACTGCCAATCAACGACCCACGCAGTCAGCTCCAGGTTTTTCTTTTGTTCCGCTGCATCGACCTTTTTCAGGCTATCGCCATTATCCCCGTTCTGCAAATACCAGGCGACCATACCACCAAAGATCAGCAGCATTGCCGTCAGGATCACGCCTCGCCTGCCTACCAGATTAGTTTTTGACACCTGGAACGAATCCCCTTTGCTGCTTAATTTAGAAGGTGTCGATCACCCAATCGATAGAAGCATCAATCGCATTCTCGACTCGTGCCACTACAGCCTGGAACCCGGTGTAAATATTCGTGAACAATACCGTTTCTTCGGCTCCCTCGGCTCCTGGTGAAGCCACCTTTACATCCGTAAAGACGCCATCATAAATATCATCTTTTTTGTTCACTTCGCTGTATTCAGCTTCAAGTGCGACGCCGCCTTCAATGGTACTGTCGATCTTCTGGCTGTCCAGCAGTACTTCCTTGTCAACCGTTACACGTAAGGAGTCTCCTTTTAAAGCAATCTCCATCTGACGTGAGTTCTGAATATTGATCGGATACTCTTCCAATTTGGGAGCACCTGCTTCGCCCTGCTCCCGCGTATAGACCGACGCCCGATCAAAAGACAGGTCCAACGGGTTCCACACTACATCACTTAATTTAGTTGTGAACAATTGCTTTACTTCACCCTTGGGCTGCTTTTGCTCTACGGTCAGCTTATTATCATGCAGAACAATTCGAATAAAGCTGTCCTTGAGACGGTCGTACCGAACATAAATAGTCTGCTTGCCGATCACATTTCCTTCCAGCTTGGCCGAAATGTTCAAATCACGGTGGCTCGCACTATTCTTTAAATATAACATCCCAGCTGCCCCAGGAGGGGAGGTTAACGCAATTTTGTTTTCCATAAATTCCGCTGTCCCGCTATACCGATCCCATTTCCCAGCGAGCTCTTCATCACCACGTACGAATTTCATTTTTTGCCCGGTATCATGTTGTATTCTCATCAACAGATGGTTGGTATACCAGTAAGGGGCTGGCTGCACCCTAGTCAGATCGTACAGATTGCTTTTGCTATCGTTGTAAGCATTGCCTTCCCGATTAAAATGCATCTTGAACAGCTCTTTGATGTTCACGTCATTTGCATCGGATACCAAGCGGTTCATCCCGTCATACAGCGTATTGGCATGCATGATCATATAGACTCCCGGTACGAATCCCAGCTGGCTAGAATAGATGTCTTTGATTTGTTTGTAATCGTAGTGAATCCGCTCTTCCATTTTGCTTCGATCTTCTATCGGAATCATGTTGTGATCCCGGATAAAATCCATCAAGTAGTGATTGTAATAGCCGACCTTTGTTTTGTTCGACAGCTCACCCTCATCCTTGACTCCAATAAAATGCCCTTCGTTATCAAAGACGTTAATGTAAGTAAGACGGTAGCCATTAGTGCCCATTTCCCAAAAGCCGGACCTCATCATTTTCAGCATATCCTTGGGCTGAAGGAATTTATTTTCGCTGTTCCCCATCTTGTTGGCATAAGAGAGGATCGTTGCCTTGTAATTGTATTTTTCTAGAGCTGGCTGGGCAAACAAGCTCGAATCATTACGTCCGTCCTCAAAGGATAAAAATAAGGCCTTGTCAGGAAGCGACTTCTTTTTCTCATAAAAATCAATGATATCCTGCTGAGAAATCGTAACGTAGCCTTGATCATAGAGCGCCTGAAGCTGCTCATCCAATTGCTTTTTGGCAATTAATTTAGGAGTACCGGACCGACCTACGCCAAAATAAGAGAGCGCAATAAAGCCTTTATCGTTGTTCCAGCTCGCTTGATCCGGTTCCTTGTATTTCACGACATCAAAAATCACGGTGTATAGCATTATACCCAAGGCCAGCAAGATCGCGGTTTGCATAATCGTTCTGATGATTTTCCTGCGATTTTTCTTACGATAGTCAAGGGCAGTATTTTGTTTCTTATTCATAACTCCTGCCACCCTCACTCCCTGTGTCTTTCGATCCCTATGCCACGTACGTAACCGTTTCTACGCATTAAAAAGGTAAGCTGATCCCCTTTTTCTTTTGTTTGCGCGCTTCTTTTTTCAGCCTTGCCTCAACATCCTGCGGCGTTTCGCGAGTACCCCACGTCGATTTCCAGAAGGTTACCCAAGCGACAGGCATTTGCCAGAGCAAAACGAACTCATAGAAGACACAGAAGACGATTCCGAATAGCCATAGCTTGCTTTTGCGGAAAAACAGATGCGCCAGACTCATCAGTAGCGCCATCAATAATAGCCCCATCAAAAAGGTGCCCGGGAACACATGATGAACAAGCGGTACATAGCCTAAATTGTAGAGAACGATAACAGGTGCAGCGATAGGTACGATCAGTCCAATGTAGAAGAACAGAGCCATGAAGGGCTCTTTACGCCAAATGAACGAGCTCGCGCGTAGTGATTCCCGTAACCAGGAGCGCTTCCAACGCATCTGCTGCTTCAAAAATACACCCATATCTGAGGGAACAATCGTGGAGCAAATCGCTGAGTCCTGATAGCCCGTGCGATGGGTTTTCAAAATAAAGTTCGTCATGCTTCGGTCGTCCCCGAAGGTAGCTGGTTGTCCGAGAAACTTTTGGTTTAACCACGCTTCGGAATGCTCGAGAATGAGCTCTTTCCGGTAGCAGGATAATGGTCCCGACAAGCAAGTTACGCTATCAAACCACGATTCCGCTGCCTTCATGATCCGAAAGGCAATGTAGTAACGGACCGTTTGCAGCTTGGTGATCGTATTCGTGAATTTGTTCTCCACGTCTGTACGTCCCGCGACACCGCCCATGCGCGGATCTTGGAATGGTTGCACCAGGTTTCTGATCGCAGTAGGCTCCAAAAAGCTGTCTGAGTCTACGAAAACGACCAGATCATGCTTCGCCATCTCTACCCCTCGTACCAGTGCGACCCGTTTACCACCGTTTTCAGGCAGTACATGCATTTTCACGCGTTCTTTTGTTAAATACCGTCCTGCCTCGTTGTGGACCATCGCGATGACTTTTTCGATCTGTTCCACAGACTTATCCGTCGACCGGTCATCCACGACGATAACCTCCAGCTTGTCGATCGGATAGTTCTGATTCACACAGCTCAAGATCGTCCGGTGAATCCACTCTTCTTCATTGAAGCAGGGGATAATAATGCTCACACCTGGCGTATAATCCGGATTGACAGGCACGTCCCGGTACAAAGCTCCGAATAAGTACCGCGTCAGCAAAAAAGCCGCCGCAATGAGACTGTATAAGTACAAATAAATATTGTATTTGAAATAAATAATGCTCTCGGCGCGCATGAGCATAACGAAAAGTGCTGCTACGAACAAGGAAGCACTCGCCATATAAATCGCGTAACCCCACCGCTTCTTCTGGAAATAATCGGTGAGCGGCTTGGAAAATTCAAACGCCATCATCAGTATTTCCTGATCGTCCTGCTGACGGGTGAAAATGCGTACCACTGTGGCATCCAGCTTAACGGACGATTCAAATCCTTCCGGCATCGTACCAGGTGGGATATTGCATTGAATATTGACGACACTCCCGACTTGCAGGCTGTCTATAGGAGCACTCAGCTCGACCAAAAGACCTGATGAGGAAATGTCGACTGCTTTTGCCTTGATCCCGCTCTTCGCTTTTTCTCTTCTGGGCACAAGCAGCACCTCAAAATCAGCCATATAGCGCAGACTAAGCAACCGCAATCGGTTGATGTATTCTGGGTCCTCCTGATCACTATTTTCTGGGTCATCCTTCACACCCCTGCGATCCACCTGAACACGGATGTTCTCCGGGTCGGGCACATTTGAGAGTATGCGCCTATCCGCTCTGGAAACCGTCAGTATCTCTACGATTTTCTTTTTCTTCTTCATCACTGTCGCTCTCTCCAATCTATTTATTACAAGCTCCAGTAATAAAAACCGTTGTTCTCAAACTCTTTTTTCTTATATATCCCTTTGATATCTATCATCACTTTTGTCTGCTTCTCCCCGTACCATTTTTGAAAATCCTCTATTCTCATTTCAGCGAATGGAGCATGGGGAACCGCGACAACTACGATATCCAAATGACTTAGTGTTGACATGTCTGTAAGCTCAATTCCATACTCTTCATAAGCTTCCTTCGGGTCTACCAAAGGATCTACTACAAGCGGTACAATGCCATAATCGTTCAGCTCTTCGATAATATCGGTTACCTTTGTATTTCGGATGTCGCTGCAATTTTCCTTGTAAGACAATCCCAAAAGTCCGATTCGAACATTTGGAAGATCCAGCTTCAAGCGGACGAGAAGCTTAATAATCTGCTGGGCAACATAGACGCCCATCCCATCGTTAATATGTCTTCCCGCCAAAATGATCTTGGAATGATAGCCACTGTCCTCTGCCTTATAAGTTAAGTAGTAGGGATCGATGCCAATGCAATGCCCGCCTACCAGTCCAGGTGTAAAAGGAAGAAAATTCCATTTTGTTCCAGCAGCCTCAAGCACGGCTTTTGTCTCAATTCCCATTTGGTGAAACAGCATCGACAGCTCATTCATGAAGGCAATATTAATATCACGCTGTGCATTTTCGATCACTTTTGCTGCTTCGGCAACCTTAATGCTATCGGCTTTGTACACACCCGCTTTAATTGCCAGCTCGTACACTCTGGCAATCGTTTCAAGTGCTTCCTGGTCAATCCCGGACACGATCTTCACGATGTTTTCCAAGCGATTGACCTTGTCACCTGGATTAATTCTTTCTGGGGAGTAACCAACCTTGAAATCGTCCGGGCAGCGCAGTCCAGACTCGGCTTCCAAAATGGGGATGCAGATATCCTCCGTTACTCCTGGATACACCGTCGATTCAAAAACAACGACCGCCCCTTTTCTGAGCTGCCTTCCCACCATCCTTGTGGCGTTTTTCACAAAGTGGAGATCCGGTACATTTCCGCTTTTCACAGGGGTGGGAACGGCGACGATAAAAAAGCCCGCTTCGCCAAGCCGGGCTTCGTCAGCGGTAAACTCTACCGTGCACCCACTCGCCAAATCTTCCTCACCCACATCCTCGCTTAAAAACTTGCCATTCTGATAAGCCTCTATCTTATTTCGATTCACATCGAAGCCAATTACATTTGCCCGTTTCGATAATGCCGCTGCAATGGGAAACCCCACATAACCAAGACCTACTACCGCAATCTTTTCCTGCCTGTCCACAATGGCTTCGAATAAATCCATATTGTTTTTCCTCGCTTTGTATAAAAATTAACCAAACATATCTGTCATTCTCACAAACGTGTAGCCCTTGCTTCTGAGCTTATCGATGACAGTTGGGAGCGCCTCCACTGTGTGGATATCATCTAGCAGATGCAGCAACACCACACTTCCGTTTTTCGTCTGCTCCATGATAGCCGCTACGATATCATCCGCACTGTTGCTTTTTACAAAATCGGAAGGTGTGACATCGTAGATCGCGACGGTGTGGTAGCCGGTCGCAGCTACTGCCTGTAAGGTAAGCTCATCGAATTCACCTGTAGGCGGGCGGAAATACATCGTAGGCTTTTCTTGAATGGCTTCTGTAATGATCCGATGGGCTTTTACAATTTCCTCCTGTAGCTGCTCTGGCGTAATCTTTGTATTCACCGGATGGGAATACGTATGATTGGCAACATCGTGGCCACCCTCGGCAATGGCTCGTGCCAGATTGGGATTTCGCTCTACGCCGTCGGCTCGCAAAAAGAACGAAGCCTTGACGCCCTTTAGCTCCAAAATATCAAGTATTTTCGTAACCGCAGCGTCCGTTCCCCAATCGTCAAAAGATAGCGCCACTTCTTTTTTATTCGTTTCTTTGCGATAAATCAGCCTGTAGGGAGTGCCATCGATTTTTTCATTAATCTTGGCCGCATCGTATCCAGGAATGGCTTCCAATGGCTTGCGCTCGCCGCCCTGCTCAATCAATTGGTGCACAGTGACAAATTTGTACCCGACATCTGCCGCGGCTTCAGCGATGAGTGGAATATCTCCCACTAGCTGCTTGTTTTCCTCCGTATCGATGGCAATAATCCCGCCGCGATTTATGTATTTCCGCAGGTAGTGTCGTTTTTCTTCCTCTGTCTCCTTCTGCCAATTGTGCAAAAACAAACTATACGAAATCACAGCTGCTTGTCCATTCTGAGCGGTTGCCAGACGAATATCGTCATTGTAGTCACCCAGCTTGGTCCTGACATACCGCGGCACTACTCCTGTTTCTTTCTCAATGACTTCGTTCGCTAATTGAATTTCCGAATACAGCTTTTCATACGGCAGCCTGGTCAAATCCACCCGACTAAGCGTATTGTTCTCAATTTCATGGCCTCTGGATAAAATGGTTCTGGCAATATCAGGCTCCTCCGCTACGCGCATACCCGGCAGAAAAAAAGTAGCCTGAATATGATACCGATCCAGCTCATCCAAGAGCTTCAGCATGGTCTCTTTGTCACCCATGCCATTAAAGGTGAGAGACAGCTGCCTTTTCGTCGTATACACAAGCGATACTGCCTTACTCTTTTCCCCTTCGTAGCGAACAATTTTTTGGGCAGGTGCTTGGTTGTCATCGTTTTCCTGCGGGGTGTCACTTCGCCCATATGGAGCACACCCTGCCAGCAAGGCCAACATACATACCAGCCAGATTCCGTTCATAAAGAAGCCTTTTTTCCTGGCTGCCTTATTGCATTCTGTCATCTTTTTTGCTCCTTCTTTCCGTAACCGTGAACCTACTTATCTACTGATTAGCATAAGAAGAGAATGTCATATAAACAACAACCAGAATAAGGGATCTCCATATCTAGCGCGTTATATAACACTCTCTATTTTACGATAAGGAAATATACCATTTCTGAACAAAGCAATCCTGTAAATAGGACGAACGTCTCAAAAGAACGTTACTTGGTTTATTTTGGGAAACAAAAAGACGAGCCTCCAAGGACTCGTCAATAAATGGTTATAGCTTGATTGCGATTAATTTCAGCTCCGTTAATTCCTCTACTGCATATTTGATGCCTTCACGGCCGAAGCCGCTATCTTTTACTCCACCGTATGGCATATTATCTACACGGAAGGTTGGGATATCATTGATCATCACGCCGCCCACTTCCAGCTCCTCGGCTGCGCGCATAGCTGCGTGAATATCACTCGTATAGATCCCTGCCTGCAGGCCAAAACGGGAATCGTTGACGGCTTCGATCGCCTCGTCGATGGTCTCAAATGGTGTTACGACTACGATTGGACCGAATACCTCCTGGCAAGAGCAAGAAACATGTGCTCCTACGTTGGTCAGAATCGTAGGTGCATAGAGGCGATCCGAAACAGCTTTGCCTCCGGTTACGACATGTGCCCCTGCATCGACTGCTTCCTGTACCCATGCACCCATCCGCTCATGATCCTTCAAAGAGATGAGCGAGGACATGTCTGTTTCCTCTTTCAGCGGATCACCCAGCACCAATTTCTCTGTGGCTGCCTTGAACTTATTCAGGAATTCCTCGTACTTGCTTTGGTGAATGTAGACGCGTTGGAGCGAAATGCACACCTGACCGCTAAAAGAAAACGCCCCCATCACGCAGCGGTCAATCAGCGCTTGCGTAATTTCTACATTGTGATCGATGATAACAGCCGAGTTGGAGCCGAGCTCCAGAGTCACGCGCTTGAGTCCTGCCTTGTTTTTCATCGCGATACCGACCGCAGGGCTGCCTGTAAACGTAATGGCGGCGATGCGACTGTCGCCCACCAGCTTTTCACCCACAACGGCACCTTTTCCAGGCAAAATATTGAGAGCACCCGCCGGCAAACCAGCTTCGGCAAAAATGTCCGCCAATATCAGCGAGCTGAGTGGCGTCTGGCTAGCTGGCTTCAAAACCACTGTATTTCCAGCCGCAATCGCTGGTCCTACTTTGTGTGCAACCAGATTGAACGGGAAGTTAAACGGAGTGATCGCTCCCACGACACCGATCGGCTTGCGAACGGTAAAGGCCAGACGTCCTTCGCCACCCGGAGCCGCATCGAGTGGTACGGTTTCTCCGTGAATGCGCTTGGCTTCCTCCGCAGCGAATTTGTAGGTTTGGATCGTACGGGCGATTTCTCCGCGTCCTGTACGCACTGGCTTCGCAGCTTCCTGCGCCAGAATGACCGCCAGCTCCTCCTTGCGTTCCTCCATGATGGCAACTGCTTTTTCCAAAATCAGTGCACGCTGGCTAGCAGGCATCTTCGCCATCACTTTACTCGCTGCCTTCGCTGCCTCGATTGCTTCATCTACATCGCGTTCGTCCGCTTGAGCAATCTCCGCCAGCAGCTCGCCAGAAAAAGGGGAGTAGAGAGGTGCATATTCTTTTGCTTCTTTCCATTGTCCATTGATGTAGAGATGCTTTTTCATAGTGACCTCCCGCGCAAATTAGTTCGTTACGTATTGGCTTTTCAGTACATCCGTCATAATATCAAGCGCTTCCTCCAGCTGCTCGTCGGTAATGACCAGTGGAGACAAGAAACGAAGCACGTTGCTGTGTACACCAGCGGAAAGCACGATAACACCGGACTCGTAGCAGCCTTTTGTCAGACCAGCTACCAGCTCTTTTGCAGGTGCTTTTGTTTGTGGATCGACAAATTCTACTGCGCACATCGCACCAAGACCGCGAACCTCTGCAATCACAGGGAAATCTTTTTGCAGTGCAGTGAAATGCTGTTTAATGGTGTCGCCGATGTATTGCGCACGTGCTGCCAGGTTTTCGCGCTCCATTTTCTCGATAACAGCGAGTGCCGCTACGCAGCCAAGCGGGCTTCCTCCATAGGTACCGCCGATTTCACCTGCATTCGGAGCGTCCATAATTTCAGCGCGACCTGTAACAGCCGAGATTGGCAGACCAGCTGCGATCGATTTTGACATGGTGATAATGTCTGGTTCGATTCCGAACTGTGTAGAAGCAAACATCGAGCCTGTGCGGCAGAAGCCTGTTTGAATCTCGTCGGCGATGAACAAAATACCGTGCTTTTTGCAAATTTCATAGACCGCTTGCACGAAGGATACAGGTGGTACGATGAATCCGCCCTCGCCCTGAATTGGCTCCATGATGACCGCAGCTACTTCTTCAGGAGCTACTTCTGTTAGCAGGAAGTCTTCAAATTGACGAACGCAAAATTGCGCGTACTCATCATCCGTCATAGAAGCTGGCTTGTTCATCGGATATGGGAACTGTGCTTTATACGTAGCCGGAGCAAATGGACCCATCTGGAATTTGTACGGCTTTACTTTAGAGGTGAGCGACATGCCGAGCAGCGTACGTCCATGGAAGCCACGGCTAAAGGAGATGATTCCTGGGCGCCCTGTATATTTGCGAGCAATTTTCACCGCGTTTTCTACTGCTTCCGCACCGCTGTTTGCCAGCATCGTTTTCTTTTCAAAGCTGCCAGGAGTGATTTGCGTCAGCTTTTCAGCAAGTGCTACATATGGCTCATACATGCCTACGTGGAAGCATGGGTGAATATACTTGTCGAGCTGTTCTTTGAGTGCATCTACCACTTCTTTTGGACAGTGGCCTGCATTCAGCGTACCGATCGCCCCGGCGAAATCAATGTAGGTATTGCCATCCACGTCATTAACCAGTGCACCAGAAGCTGTTTCTACAAAGATTGGCGAATTGTTGCCAACGCCCTTTGGAACGTACTGCTTTCTTTTTTCAATCAGAGCCGCTCCTTTTGGACCAGGTACACCTGCAGCTACATTTACGAATTTACGCTGTTTGGACATATCGTATCTCTCCTTCTATAAATGAATGGTTTATTGTAAGAGTTATGCCTTCAGCTACGTAAATATAGCAATACCTGTGCCAACGAAAAAAGCCTGATTTTATCTGCATTTTTAGTTGGTGTTTTACCCTCAAAATTCAAAAATGAATCAAATACGCAGGAAATCTCGATTCATTTTTGAATTGATTATTTACTTTTGAATCAAGTTGACCTGACCTGATATTTTTGCAGCTTCCTGACGACCGATGGCTGGCTAATCCCTAAAAGCTGAGCCATTTCTGCCGTCGTCCGACAACGCTCTGACGCGTAGCGGAGCCATTTTTCCTCTACCTGCTCCAGCGCTTCCTTTAATGATATCGAAGCGATCCCCGGCTCCAACATCGCTTGCTCCTCACCTGCGACACTAATTTCGGCAGGTAGATGCTGCGGTGTAATCACATCCTCATCAGCCGTTACGACCATTCGCTCCAACACATTTTCCAGCTCTCGAACGTTTCCCGGCCAGGAATAGTGCATCAAAGCGTGTGTCGCCGGGGGGTCTAACCGCTTATCCATGCCGTACCGCTCGTTGAGTGTGCGTATGACGAGCTTGATCAGGGCAGCGATATCCTCCGGCCTGTTGCGCAGCGCTGGCACCTGAATCGGCACGACATTCAAGCGAAAATAAAGGTCCTGTCTAAACTTGCCATCCTTCACCATCTTCTCCAGATCGCGGTTGGTGGCAGCAATCAAGCGAAAATCCACATCCCGGTACTGCATACTGCCTACTCGCTGCAGCCGTTTTTCCTGTATGACCTTTAAAAGCTTTGCTTGCAGCGGCAGCGGCAGCTCTCCCAGCTCGTCCAGGAGCAGTGTTCCTTGATTCGCCAGTTCAATAATGCCAGGCTTTCCATTCTTTCCAGCCCCTGTAAAAGAACCTGCTTCATAGCCAAACAACTCCGACTCCAGCAAGCCCTCGGGGATCGAACCGCAATTTATCTCTACGAACTGACCACCTGCGCGTCGGCTGTGACGGTGTATTTCTTTGGCAATGACATTTTTTCCGACTCCTGACTCGCCCAGGATCAGCACTGTGGAATCAACTACCGCGACCTTTTTGATCAAACGCTCGATGACCTGCATCGGCTGACTGACAGCTACGAAGCCCTCGTTGTTTTTTTCGCGCAGCTCCTCGATCTCGGTTTCAAATTGCTTCAGCTGTTCTGTCAGACTCTCGTAACGATGCTTTAGCTCCAAAATCTCTGTCAAATCATGGGAGTAGCTAATGACCGAATGCAGGGAGCCGTCCTCGTTCCATACAGGATAGGCTGTTACCATCAGCTTTTTCCCGCCGGTGATTTCCTGCATCGTTGTTTGTGGTGTCCTCGCCTCGATTACTTTACGTGTTACAGAGGGAGAGAATACCTTTTCTTTTTCGAGCTGAATGACGTTTCTGCCCAGCAGCTGCTCTTTTTCCAGACCGTACATCTCGTAGCAGGAATCACCGACCAGCTGAATATACCCTTCCCCATCGGTAATCAACAGGTGGTCACGAGAGGTGTCAATAATCCCTTCCAATACGCGGCTCATCCATTTATCCTGGCTCTCATTGCTCTTCATCCTGCTGCCTCCCCTCCTGAGTCAAGGTTGGTGATTCGGTCTTTCTATCTAAAAAGGGGACACAAGACTGCCGCTGTATCCCCATCGCTTTTACATATATTTTCTTCATTATAGGAGAATCGCCCAACACCTACAACCAGTAGACTACGTATGTGATCAGGCAGGACTCGGTAGTCGGCAAAAGTATGTTCACAGAATTTGATGAACTGCGCATCCCTCTGTCAGGTGACGGGCTTTTTCAGGCACCACGTACTCATACAACGCTGTCCAGCGACATTTACCGTTTTAATCGGCTCAAACAGCGTACCCTTGAGTGCCGCCGTAGTCTCCAGCATCGTTTCTTCGTTCACTAGAAAACGGGTGCTGCCGTCAGGTAACAAATAGCGTTCCTCTCCCAGCGGTTTGATCCTATCTTCTATACCAATCGATGAAGCCAAACGGATAAACAACATTCCCCCTGGTGCAAGAACCCGCCACAGCTCCTGAATCATTTGTAGAAAGTGAGCTTTATCCTCGGCAAAATGTAGCACCGCATTGCTTATGACAAAATCAAAGCTCTCGGAGGAAAAGCTCATACGCTCAACCGCCTCTACACGCGCCTGCTCCTCTGACCAGTCTGGAGCAAGCGCCGCTCCAAGCTCCCGAACCGCACGTATTGCTTCCTCCGAGCGATCTACGGCGTGTACCGTATAGCCATTGCGCAAAAAATAGACCAGATTGCGTCCACTGCCACAGCCGGCATCGAGAATGCGCATATCCTTTGTAATTCGCCCTTTTAACAACTGATCAAACAAATAAATATCGATATTGCCAAACTGCTCAGCGAGACTCATGTTCGATCCCTGCCTTTGTTTTTTTCTCATTCTAACATGCTATACTAGTGGCATTTAGCGTCTACCTGCTAGAAAGGGGGTCATCCCTATGTTTGCCCTGAACAACCTAGACAGTCTCCTGGAGCTTTTTTTCGACGGCGTCATTATTACTGACAAGGACATCCACCACTGAAGCAAGCGGGCAAAGGGATTCCTCCACTGCGTGAACGAAAAGTAGAGATTCCATTTTTCATCGAGCATTTTCTGCAACGCTATTCAAATCACCCAAAGAGCTGTTTGACAATCTCGGAAGAATTCCCTCAGTGAAGATACCCCCCTCGGCTGAGGGCTTTTTGTATTTTTGTAAAAACATGGTTGACAACTGACGATTACAGTTGTAATCTAAAAAGCATAAACGACTACAATTGTAATCGATAATCAAAGGAGGTACATCACCTTGGACGAGCTCCCGCGCATTTCGGATTCCGAGTGGGAAATCATGAAGGTCATCTGGGCGAAATCACCTGCAACTGCCGCTGATGTCATTCACGCCTTGCGAGACAACAAGAGCTGGAAAGAAAAAACGATCAAAACATTGATTAGCCGCTTGCTGCAAAAAGGGATTCTTACATACGAGCAAGTCAACCGTGTCTATTATTACAGCCCTACCATCAGTGAGGAGGAATGTAAACGGACGGAGCGAGAGTCCTTTTTGCAACGCGTCTATGGTGGGGCACTCAAGCCTATGCTGGTGCACTTCTTACAGGAAGAAAAGCTTTCCTCCCAAGAGATAGCTGAGCTCAAGAAAATCCTGTCAGACAAGGAGAAGTAATGTGGTAGAGACACTTCTATATCTTCTCACTCATTCTTTTTCCTGGGTGCTAAACAATTCCCTGCAAGCCAGCATCCTCGTCATCCTCATTTTGCTGTGCAAGCTGGCTGGCAAAAAGCATCTGACCGCAAGATGGCACTATACCGTCTGGTTTCTACTGATCATGAAATTGGCTATTCCATGGTCGCCAGACAGCTCCATCAGCTTGTACAATTGGCTGCCTCCACTGGGTTGGGAAACCGTTCAAGGGCAACCCGCAGCCAGTACATCTAGCTACACATACACAGCAGCTGCCGTTGCTCACCCTACAGGTGATCTGGCTAGCGAACCAAAAGCTACCCAGTCTGATGGCTCGATGGTTTCCTGGCTTCATCTGCTTGCAGCGCTCTGGCTCTGCGGTGTTATCGTGCTCCTGATCACAACCATACGCACCATGTACAAATTGAGCCAAACGCTCAAAGATGAAGCCCTTGTTCTGGAGCAGCGTGTTCTTACGATCTTAGCTCACTGCAAGGAGCAGATGGGCATTTCCCAAAAACTGCCCTTATTGCGGAGCAAAACCCTTGCGAGTCCCACGTTGGCAGGAATCTGGCGGCCGCGCATTTTGCTGCCGGATCGACTCATCGATATATTAGACGAGCAAGAGCTACGCCATATCTTCCTCCACGAATTATCTCATTGGAAAAGACACGATATCGCTGTAAACAGCCTGATGAGCTTTTTACTCATCCTCAACTGGTTTAATCCGCTGCTCTGGTATGCAGCATCCCGTATGCGCCGGGATCAGGAAATTGCGTGTGACGCTTTGGCCCTTACCTACATGAAAGAAGCAGAGGTACAAAAATACGGGTTTACCATGATCAAGCTGCTGGAGCTCTGCAGCAGGCAAAGGACTACTGCGCTCACTGCCAGCTTTTCCAGCTCCCGAAACCATTTGAAAAGGAGAATCAAAATGATCAGTAGCTTTAAGAAGAAGGCTTATACGTGGACTACTTCCGGGATCATCGTTGTTTTGGCGCTAGGTGTATTCACTCTGACTGATGCCAAGCAGGTTTTCGGCAAACAGCCAGCCTTTATCGCACCTGTTGAGGGAACGATTAACAGCTCCCCTACAGCGAAAGGAATTACCATCGTCAACGCCCTGAACACCCCTGTTCATGCAGCCGCAGCAGGCACCGTCATCGCTGCAGATTACGACAGAAAAGCAGGTAATCAGGTCATCGTGTCGCATGAGGGCGGCTATCAGACCGTGTATTCTCATCTGGAAAAACTGGAGGTCGCTCCCGGCGCCACTGTATCGCAGGGACAGCTCATCGGCTTGTTGGGAAGCACCGGACAAAGCACCGGCCCCCATCTCTTTTTTGAATTGATAAAAGATGGTACAGCTGTCGATCCCCTGGCAGTGTTGGCAGACATAGCTGCAAGCAACTAGCTTTTTCATTGCTCTTTTCTCAAAGCAGAAAAAGGACAGCCCATGCTCAGGCTGTCCTTTTATACATACGACGATCCCGTTCCTGTCGATCACGAAATGCCTAATGCCTTCAGCTTTCGATACAAGGTTCGAATGCCTATCCCGAGCTCACTGGCAACCTCCATCTTCCCCTTCAAATCCGTGCCATGCCTCGCTAGAGATGCACGAATGGCATCAGCCTGCACATCCGCTAGGCGTTCCCTGATCGCTGAACCACTGGACGCGCTACCCGTTCCTGCCAATAACCTGGGTGGCAAGCTGTCCGGCGTAATCGACGTTCCTGTCTCCATGTTCATCGCGTACTCGATGACGTTCTCCAGTTCCCTCACATTACCCGGCCACTGGTAAGCGCCCAATATCTCCATCGTTTTCGGAGCGATACCAGCAAAGGCACGCCCTGTCTTTTCCCTGCATTTTTGTAAATAAGACAAAGCGAGCAGCTCGATATCCTCCTTTCGCTCGGAAAGTGCTGGGACATGGATCGGGATGACATTCAATCGGTAAAAAAGATCTGCCCGAAAAGCTTTCTGCTCGATTAGCTCCTCCAGATTTTGATTGGTCGCAGCAATGACCCTGACATTGATCGGGATCGAGCGAGTACCCCCAACCCGTTCGATCACCATATCCTGCAATACCCGTAAAAGCTTTGCTTGCAAGGGTAGGGGCATATCCCCAATCTCGTCCAGGAAAAGCGTACCATTGTTGGCCATTTCAAATCGTCCTGGCTTGCCTCCCTTTTTTGCCCCCGTAAAAGCGCCTTCCTCATACCCGAACAATTCACTCTCGAACAAGCTCTCTGGAATGCTTGCACAGTTAATCGCAACAAACGGATAGTAGGCACGAGTACTTGCTTCATGGATCGCTTTTGCCAGATGTCCCTTGCCCGTGCCCGTTGCACCCGTAATGAGTACGGTGGAGCTGCTGTTCTTGATTCGCTCGGCCTTTTCCTTTAGCTGTCTGATCGCACTGCTCTTGCCTACAATCTGATCCAGACTCCCCCCTGCCTGTGTCATCGACCGCATAGATGGCGTCAGCCATTCACTCGTAACACGCAGCGTACCTCCAATGAACTGATCATTAACTACAATCGGTGTCGCTTCTACCGGAGCATTCAGTTTTTCAATCAGACAGTTCGCGACAGGCAAGGACTGAGTAGACAGAGAGGACAACGATGGCATAAACATCTGGGAGATATCTGCTGGCAGCAGGTCTTTTTGTGCCAAAAGTGAACGGGCACTTGCATTAGCGTGTATGACATTGCCGCTTGGATCAAAGGTGAGATAAGCATCAGATACAGTATCGAGCACTCCCTCCAGCAGCTGGTCGTATGGATGGTACGGCTCGTGCTTCACTGTCTGGGTTTGAATGATCGTTGTAATCATCCCACTTACTTTTGTCAAAATTTGCTGATATTTTTCGGTATGCTTCGAGAGACGATGTTGTCCTTCCTTTGTAAAGGATGTGAGCGAGACAACGCCGATGGCATGATTCGCTACCTTTATGGATGACAGCAGTTCCACCTTGGCTGGACAGCTTTCCAGGAACCTGCATCCGACGCACATCTCCATGGAGCCTGGTTTATCAACCAGAAAATCTCCCCGTGACAAGACGAACTCGATGGACGGGATATGTACGTTTTCCCCTTTCTGCTTCAGATAACGCTCGGTGCTCACAACCAATAAGCCACTCTCGTTGATCACAGCAGCATCCACATTCAATATATCCGAGATGCCCGTAATGACTTTTTCGATAGCTGGCTTGCATCGTTCCAACGAGACCATGGAAATCCATCCTTTCCGCATCTTCCCTCTAAAGTTTATTAAATATTTTGACATCTGACAAATTGTTTGCCAATGATGTCAATGATTTTGGAAAAAAGGGATGCTGGCTTGCCAAAACAGACAAATAGTTTGACAACAATGGCAATAACTGTGGGATTTCCTCTCTGAAAATGAACCTGCAAAACAGTGATTTAGTTGCACAATCACGTAATACAACAGCTTCCGGGCGAAACATAACTGATTTGGCACAGTGCTTGCATTATTCAAAAAGCAAAGCATCACCATCACTATCACAAAAAGATTCATTTCACGAAGGGAATGATCCTACTTGCTACGTACCAACGACCTGTTCAAATTAGAAGGAAAAGTAGCTTTAATCACAGGTGGCGCTTCTGGAATCGGATTTGCGACAGCAAAGCGATTAGCCGAATTTGGCGCGAACGTCATGCTGCTTGATATCAACGACGAGCTTGGTGAAACAGCTGCTCGTCATATACAAGATCTAGGTGGTGCCGCACGGTTTTTCAAATGTAACGTCGTGTCGCAGGAAGACTGCCGCCACGTGACTGAAGCCATCGAGGAAGCCTGCGGCCGTATCGATATCCTTTTTAACAACGCGGGTGTCATTCGCCGCAAAACGGTGGTAGAGCTGGAGGAGCAGGATTGGGACCTGGTGATAAACGTCTCCCTCAAAGGTGCGTACAACCTCTCCAAATTTGTGATTCCCATCATGGCAAAATCGGGCGGCGGCAGTATCATCAATACAGGCTCTGGCTGGGGAATCAAGGGCGGCGACAAAGCAGCAGCTTACTGCGCAGCCAAAGCCGGCGTCGTCAATCTGACACGCGCCATGGCGATTGATCACGGACCCGAGAATATTCGTGTCAACTGCGTCTCGCCAGGCGATACGGATACGCCACTTTTGCGTGAGGAAGCCCGTCAACTGAACAAAGAGGAAAGCGCGTTCCTCGTATCATCCGCTCAGGGACGTCCTTTGGAGCGTCTCGGCACGCCGCAGGACATCGCCAATGCCGTTCTCTTCTTTGCCAGCGACCTGTCCGCTTGGGTAACCGGTTCCGTGTTAGTGGTTGATGGCGGGGGACTCGCCTAGCATTTCCCAACAATTATTATGACTGAATTTTTTGAACAAACAACAGACGGAGGGTACGAAAAAATGAGTGTAAAACGTTTTGCTCACCCCTATATTCCCAATTCTGCTCCCGAAGTAAAGGAACAGATGCTGCGTGAAATCGGCTTTTCCAGCATTGAGGATATTTTTGCGGATATCCCCCAGGAGCTGCGCCTGCAAGAAAAGATGAACATTCCACCAGCACTCACTGAGTATGAGCTGGATCGACACGTAAACTCGCTCCTGAACAAAAATCAAACGACCAAAGAAAATATCAGCTTCCTCGGCGCAGGCTGCTGGCCGCACTTCGTTCCTGTCGTATGTGACGAGGTCAATTCACGAGCAGAATTTTTGACAGCCTATGCAGGGGAGCCTTACGAAGACAAGGGTCGTTTCCAGGCACTATTTGAATACCAGAGCTTGGTGGCTGAGCTTGTAGACATGGATGTCGTAAACGTTCCGACATTTGACTGGGCGCAGGCAGCCTCTACCGCGCTGCGCATGGCTGCTCGCATCACCAAACGCACCGAGTTGTTAATTCCGAAAAACATAAACCCTGACAAGCTTTTAATTATCAAGAACTATACGTCTCCCGATCTGAGTGTTACGTTGGTTGACTTTGAAAACGAAACGGGCGCTCTGGACCTGAGTGATCTCAAAGCCAAGCTCAGTGCCAACACAGCTGCCGTCTACTTTGAAAACCCGACTTTCCTCGGATCAGTGGAAGCAAACGGTCAGCTTATCGCAGATTTGGCTCATGCTGCGGGCGCTATTTGTGTCGTTGGTGTAGATCCCATCTCGCTCGGCGTCATGGAAGCACCCGCTAATTACGGAGCAGATATCGTTTGCGGCGATTTGCAGCCTCTAGGTGTGCACATGCATTACGGCGGGGGACAATCGGGCTTTATCGCCACACATGACGACCCTACCTACGTCATGGAATATCCATCCCGTCTGTTCGGAATTGCACCAACAGTCGTCGAGGGTGAATATGGCTTCGGAGATGTGGCCTACGACCGTACCTCCTTTGCCAAACGAGAAAACGGCAAGGAATCCGTCGGTACGCAAACGGCGCTTTGGGGCATCACCGCAGGCGTGTACCTGGCTACGATGGGACCAGATGGAATGGAAGAAGTGGGCCAAGGCATTATGCAGCGCTCCCAGTATGCAGCCAAGCAGCTCTCATCCATTCCCGGAGTCGCTATCAAATTCACTGCTCCCTTTTTCAAAGAGTTTGTCGTCGATTTCACGCAAACAGGCAAAACCGTAAAAGAAATCAATGCGGCACTGCTTGCCAAAGACATCTTCGGGGGTGTCGATTTGACAGAGCACTTCCCAGAGCTGGGACAATGCGCACTCTATTGTGTAACCGAGGTGCATACCCAAGAAGAAATCGACAAGCTAGCAGCTGCCATTCAGAGTGTCATGCAAGTTAAGAAAACCTCTATCGCTGCTTCTTCAATGAGGAGCGACCGCGTTTAGCGGAAAGTTTTCATGCGCTCCAGAATTCATAAGCGTCTCGCTTATAAATTCTTATACGTTCAAAAAGTGTAATCACCACAATCAGCGAAGGAGACGATCGACGAGATGAAACGAATTCCAAGAGACCATAAAGTAAGACGCTTCCATCAAGCCAAATGGGATGAACCAGTCATTTTTGAGCTCAGCCAGCCCGGGGAACGCGGCGTGGAAGTACCGCCAGTAGAACGAGAAATTACCGCCATCGTAGGCGATGGCGTGTCGCAATTACCGGATGGCCTGCGCCGCAAAAAACGCCCGAACCTCCCTCAGATCAGCCAGTTTCGCGTCATTCGCCACTACTCTCGCCTCTCGCAGGAGGTGCTGGGTGCAGATTTTAACGTAGAGATGGGCCAAGGCACCTGCACGATGAAATACTCTCCAAAAATCAACGAGCGCTTTGCCCGTTCGCCGAAAATGGCTGAGCTGCATCCGCTGCAGGATGAATCCACTGTGCAAGGCATGCTGGAAATGACCTACAAGCTCGATCTGTTCCTGCGCGAAGTATCAGGCATGGACAAATTCTCGTTTCAGCCGGGCAGTGGCACCCAAGCTTTGTTTACCCAAGCCTCCATCGTCCGCAAATACCATGAGGCACGTGGCGAAGGAGCGCAGCGCAACGAATTCATTACCACCCATTTTTCCCATCCATCCCAAGCTGCGACAGCCGCGGTCAAAGGGTTCAAGATCATTTATGTACCCGTGGACGAAAACGGCTACCCTGATTTGGAAGCATTAAAAGGACTCGTATCGGAGCGAACAGCCGCCTTTGCCGTTGCAAATCCCGAGGATACTGGCATCTACAATTCCCGGATCAAGGAGTTTACGGACATCGTGCACGCTGCCGGTGGTCTTTGCTGCTACGATCAGGCGAATGCCAACGGCCTGCTAGGTATTACGCGCGCACTGGAAGCAGGCTTTGACATGTGCTTCTTTAACCTCCACAAAACCTTCTCCATTCCGCACGCCTGCGGAGGTCCGGCGACTGGTGCCATCGGGGTTACGAAAGCATTGGAGGAGTTCCTCCCTAGTCCATTAGTCGACTTCGATGGAGACAAGTATTTCTACCGCCGCGAGCTGAAAAGCTCCATCGGCAAGGTGCGGAGCTTTTACGGGGTTCCACCAGCAGTCCTGCGTGCATATGCGTGGGTTCGTGCGCTCGGTGCAGACGGCTTGACGGAGGTCGCCCAAATCGCGTGCCTCAACAACAACTATTTGTATCATAAAATCTTGCAAATTCGCGGAGCAAGCGCCCCGTATATACAAGGCCGCCGTCTCGAACAGGTGCGCTATAGCTGGCAGCAGCTAAAAGAAGAGACAGGTGTCACCACGTACGATGTTCAGCGCCGCATGAGTGATTTTGCGCACCACTATTGGACCAGTCATCACCCTTATGTCGTTCCCGAGCCGTTCACGCTGGAGCCGACCGAATCTTACTCCAAAGCAGAGCTGGACGAATACATTGCTGCTCTCACACAAATCTCGGAGGAAGCATACGCAACGCCCGAAATCGTAAAAACAGCGCCACACAACAGCACAGGCCACCGCGTAGAAGAGTCGGTGCTCGATGATCCCGACCAGTGGGCCATCACATGGAGAGCCTACCTGAAAAAAACCGCGATAAATGAATAGCACTGCACAAGTGATTCGAGAAGAGGGCATAGAAACATAAAGCCCTCTCCTCTTTCATACGCAGCACAGGCAAACCAAGCAAGGCGCTTTTTAATCCATATCTGTCTGGGGGATTCTCGTATGAAGAAACAAAGATTGTTTCCTGTCGCACTGCTGGTAGGCTCTCTCGTGCTCTCTCTTCTAGCTGGCTGCGGCTCCAATGCAGCTCCGTCATCAAATAGCAATACACCGCAAGCTGCGCCAACTGATGCAAGCGCTTCCACGAATAACAGCTCCTCGACATCTGCGCAGCCTGCTTCCGAAGAAAAAATGAAGCTCGTACACGAAGGAAAGCTGACGTTTGCGATGAGTGGCTTGCTCAAACCGCTCAATTACAAGGACGAAAATAATGTACTGACCGGATTCGATGTCGAAATCGGCAAAGAAATAGCCAAGCGCGTCGGCCTGGAGGCAAATCCGGTCACGAATCCATGGGAAACCATCCTCCAAGGGCTAAAAGGAAGCAAGTACGATGCCATCATCGGCAGTATGACCCATACGGAGGAACGCGCCAAGCAGGTAGACTTCACCGAGCCCTACTACATTTCCGGCGGACAAATTTTCATCGCTGAGTCAAACGACACGATCAAATCCAAAGATGACTTGAAAGGTCAAATCATCGGTGTCGTACAAGCAAGCACACATAAGGATGTCGCTGAAACGTTAACGGACAAGGAAAAAGTAAAAGGCTACCCAACGGATATCTACGCCTTGCAGGATCTGGTCCCAGGTCGTGTCGCGGCTGTTATCACGGACCGCGTCGTCGGTACTTCGGCGATTAAAAACCAAGGGCTGAAAATCAAGCCTATCGACGAGGTGTTAAACAAAGAGAACATCGCGATTGCTGTTACCAAAGACAATCCCGTTTTGACCAAAAAAATCAATGAAGCCATCAAATCCATGATTGACGACGGCACGTATGAGCAAATCAGCATGAAATGGTTTGGTGCAAACCTGTTGAAGTAACACGTTTGTAAAAGCTGGTGCGCCGGGATTTCTGGCGCACCTTCCATACTTGCTACGGGGGTATGTCAACAATGGATTTTTTCATGAATATCACGGACATTATCACGCATCACGGAAAAGCGTTTCTCGAGGCGGCCTGGGTCACCGTTTCTCTGACCGCCGTTTCTCTCGTCATGGCTTCTGTAATTGGACTCGTCTTTGCTTTTTTCAAGGTATCCGGTGTTTTTGTTTTACAAAAAATGGCAGACACATACATCTTCGTCGTACGAGGCATGCCGCTGATTGTACAGCTCATGTTCCTCTACTACGGTATTTCCAGTGTCATCGTGCTCTCTGACTTTACTGCGGGTGCTCTCGCGCTCGGCATCCACTCCGGAGCTTATATTGCGGAAATCTTCCGCGGGTCAATCCAGTCGATTGATCGCGGACAGATGGAAGCGGCACGTTCTCTCGGGATGCCTTATGGTTTGGCGATGCGGCGTATTGTCCTGCCGCAAGCGTTCAAGCGGGCGATCCCACCTCTTGGCAACCAGTTTATCATCGGCTTGAAGGATTCTTCCCTCGTTGCCTACATCGCCGTGACCGAGCTGTTTAACCGTGCACTGTCCGCACAAGCAGACAACTTCATGCCCTTTGAAACATATTTTGTCGTCGGGCTTTACTATCTGGCGCTCGTCGCTATTTTTTCGTTTATTTTGAATCGCTTGGAAAAACGGCTCGATACCAGTAAAACTCCCCTCCCTACTCGCAAGCATAAAGAGGTGGCAGCATGATTAAGGTGCGTAATCTGGCGAAATCATTTGGTAGCCTGCAGGTGTTAAAAAGCATCTCACTGGAGATTAAAAAATCAGAAGTCGTGGTACTGATCGGGGCAAGCGGCTCAGGGAAAAGCACGCTGCTGCGCTGCCTGAACTTCCTGGAGATGAAGGACTCAGGCGAAATCGAGATCAACAATCAGCTGATTAATGTCAAAAACACCGATCTGAACAAGGTGCGCGAACATGTAGGTATGGTGTTTCAGCATTTCAATCTGTTCCCGCATATGACTGTTCTGGAAAATGTCATCGAAGCCCCGGTCCATGTAAAACGAAAAACGAAGGCCGAGGCAACGGAAAAAGCGATGCAGCTATTGGCACGCGTGGGACTGACCGACAAGGCACACGTCTACCCTGAGCAGCTCTCTGGCGGACAGAAGCAGCGGGTGGCGATTGCACGGGCTCTCGCAATCGAACCAGACGTCATGCTGTTTGACGAGCCTACTTCTGCCCTCGATCCTGAGCTGGTGGGAGAGGTGCTAGCGACGATGAAGGATTTGGCCCGCGAAGGCATGACGATGGTCGTCGTTACGCATGAGATGGGCTTTGCCCGCGAAGTTGCGGACCGCGTCATCATGCTTGCTGACGGAGAAATGGTCGAAGATGCCCATCCAAGCGTTCTTTTTTCCAACCCGCAGCACGATCGGACACGACGATTCCTCCAACAAATCCTATAAACTAAACGAGGTGGATGCAATGCTGCAAAGCCGTGACGCAATCATAAAATTAACCGATGACCTAGTACAAATAGAAAGCGTAGTCAACACAACGGGTGAAATCAATGTTGCCACTCATCTTTACGAGCACCTGAAATCGTTCCCGTATTTTCAGCAAAATCCTGATCAATTGATCATCTCGCGAACCGTAAATGACGAGGTAGAACGCTACAACGTGCTTGCGTTCGTCAAAGGCACGAAGCGACCTAGCGGTAAAACTGTCATTTTGATGGGCCACACCGATACAGTGGGCATCGAGGACTACAATCACTTAAAGGACAAAGCCTGCTATCCCACTTCACTCATGGAAGCGCTGAAAGAAGAACCGCTGCCGGAGCTGGTCAAACAGCAGCTAGAGTCTGGCGACTGGCATTTTGGCCGCGGTGTGCTCGATATGAAAAGCGGCGTAGCCAGCCACGTCTTTTTGTTGCAGTACTATTCCGAGCACCCGGAAGAGCTGGTGGGCAATTTGCTGCTTCTGGCCGAGTGCGACGAAGAAGATAGCTCGCACGGCGTTCTTTCTTCCTTGAAGGATTTGAAAAAATGGCGGGAGGAGCACGGTTTTGAATATATTGCGCTCATTAACTCTGACTTCGTTGCGCCGCGTTACGATGGCGACCCGAATCGCTATATTTACAAAGGAACAGTGGGCAAGCTGCTGCCGTCCTTTTATATCACTGGCTACGAAACGCATGCAGGCTCTGCCTTTGAGGGTCTCGATCCCAACTTTATCGCTGCTGAGCTGACACGCCAAATCAGCTATAATCCTGATTTATGTGACGAAGCATATGGGGAAACGCCTGTTCCTCCCGTTTCCTTGAAACAGACCGATTTCAAACCGACCTACACGATCCAAACTGCACTGTCTGCCTATGTATACTACAATTTTTTCATTCATACATGGTCACCGAAACAGGTCCTCGGTATGCTGAAGGAACAGGCTGAGATCGCTTTTGAAAACGCCCTGACGCTGCTGCGTGACCGACATCGCCGCTTCTGCGAAAAGAGCGGTCAAGCCTGGACTCCTCTCCCTTGGAAGACGCGCATTTTGATTTACGAGGACATGAAAAAAGAGCTGGTTGCAGAACATGGCGAAGTCTTCCTCTCGCATATGAGACAGTTCAAAGAGCAGCTTTTGCAAGACAAGAATCTGGATGTACGGATGTTCTCTGCCCGTGTCGTCGAGGAAGAAGTGAAGTGGATGAAGGACAGAAGCCCGGCCATTATTCTGTTCTATTCCTCGCTTTATTCGCCTCGTATCGAGCTTGTGGGCAAGGATGAGCGGGAGCAAAACCTGATTGCCGCGCTGGAGGAGGCAGTGGAAAGCGTCCAGCAACACTACCCGCATCCGATCGTGACTCGCAATTTCTTCCCGTACGTCTGTGATATGAGCTGTGTAGCCCTCTCTGACGATGAGGAGGGCATTCTGGCCATTGAGGAAAACAATCCGAGCTGGGGCAGCAAGCATTATGTAGAGTATCAGGATATCCGCGACATCAATGTGCCCTGTATCAACATCGGCCCCTACGGATACGATGCGCATAACCGCTTTGAACGAATGGAGATCGCCTATTCCACAGAAGTCGTCCCCTCTGTAACTGACGAAGTCATCAAGCGATTATTGAAATAGAGCAAATACGCCAGGACCTTAGCTTTCAGGTGCTGGCGTTCTTTTTCGTTCTCTATCATTCGCATAGGTGCTTGGCATGGGGTACATATTATAGCCGTTATCCATTTCACAGGAGGTCTCTCAAATGACAAATGAACGTGCAAAAGAGATTGCAGCTTCCCCTGTCATGGCAAATGTAACGTGCAACGGCTTGCCCATCTATATTCAGCATGTGGATGAAGCAACGGATATGGCGAGAATCTATCCGATCGGCGAACCCGAAAACGAACAAGATGTCCCTGTAAACAGCTTGAAGGAGCATCATTGATTCGCACAGGGATGAAAAAAGGCATGGACTCAGTAAAATGTACCCTTTGTAAAGGACACTTTTAAAAAGTCTAGGCAGCTCCAAGAAGATGATCTCTGTATTGAACAGGG
>NZ_JAWRXI010000353.1:0-245 GCF_046535075.1 Brevibacillus sp. SIMBA_040 | reverse complement strand
CATAAGAATGCCGATAGCAGCTTCCGGTGACGTTGGGGCTCCTCGCACTTCAGCCACGGCTCCGTGTGGAAAAAAAGCCGGACCAGCACCAAATACTGTGTTTTTGTACAGGTATAATTTGTTCCCGCTGGCTGCCCTTTGGGCGAGAGCTTGGCGTCTGCGTCGGTTTGTTCCGCGCGACATGCGTCAGTGCCCATATGCACGGCAGGCTGGCCGCCTCGTTGCGCCGCCCGGTGCCCCGCAAC
>NZ_JAWRXI010000352.1:0-245 GCF_046535075.1 Brevibacillus sp. SIMBA_040 | reverse complement strand
ATTCTGCATTTCCAGAAACAGGTTTTTCATTAAAAATTCCAACACTTTTTCGTCTTCCATATTATCTACCACAAAGCTTTGGAAACCGTTTATGTTCGAAAAAACCTGTTCAATCCGTTTAAAAAATTTATTCTCGATTGTATTATTTTGGAAAAATATACGGTTGAATCGTATGAAAAACAATTGCGTTCTCGTCTCAAAAGTAAAACGGTGAGAATCTTCAGGTTTAAGTAAAAAAAGATTGC
>NZ_JAWRXI010000073.1:0-382 GCF_046535075.1 Brevibacillus sp. SIMBA_040 | reverse complement strand
CGAACCCCTGTATGACAGCGTGAAAGGCTGCTGTGTTAAACCGCTTCACCAACGGGCCATGCTAATAATGATATGGGTCCCCCGAAAAGTACTAGGACTAATCTGCGAAGATTCACTTCACTTTTTGGGGTTGTTTTCTGGTGCTCCCGATAGGAATCGAACCTGCGACCTCTTCCTTACCATGGAAACGCTCTACCGACTGAGCTACAGGAGCATATATGGCTCCCCGGGACGGACTCGAACCGCCGACCGATCGGTTAACAGCCGATTGCTCTACCAACTGAGCTACCGAGGAACGTTGAAGGTCATTCCTTCAAAACTGAATACGCATGCTTGCTAAGAGTGTGTGGATAAGTCCTCGACCGATTAGTATTCGTCAGCT
>NZ_JAWRXI010000351.1:0-246 GCF_046535075.1 Brevibacillus sp. SIMBA_040 | reverse complement strand
GTCTTTAATGACACAAAGGTAATGAAGGCGCGTCTGTTTGGGCAAAAAGATACTGGCGGCAAACTTGAAGTCCTGATTGAACGATTAGTTAATCTTGATGATTTAGATACTGCAGCTCTGCATCTAAAAGACATGAGTGCACCGAAATGGTACGGGGGTAAGCCCCCAATAGTAACACGGGGGTTACGAGAAAAAACCATTCAAGCTCTTTCTGCGTAACGGTTTGCCATCAAAAACCAAAAAACC
>NZ_JAWRXI010000350.1:0-246 GCF_046535075.1 Brevibacillus sp. SIMBA_040 | reverse complement strand
AACTTAACCCATAAAATGAATGGGAATAAAAGCGTAACAGCAATGAACATTGCGCCTATTGATGAGCTTCACGCCTTTGATATTGATAATTATGAAAAAGAACAATTTAAGGATGTAATAGAGACTTCTAATGAGCTTAATCTTGAGGTTACGACTCTTTTTAAAGCTTCAACCGATATTGAAAATGACCTTACCAACATTACAAACAAAGGAAATTACGATCTTCTTCTAATTATGCTTGGAAAA
>NZ_JAWRXI010000349.1:0-246 GCF_046535075.1 Brevibacillus sp. SIMBA_040 | reverse complement strand
AGCCTGCGCCTTCAACAGATTCTCATCAACTTGGCTGGTAATGCGCTGAAGTTCACCGAGTGTGGTGAAATTACCGTCAGCCTGCATGAGTGTGTTCGTCATGCCGATGCTGTCCGGTTGCGAATTGCTGTGACCGACACTGGAATCGGTATCAGCGAGGAGCAGATCGAGCGAATTTTCGACGGGTTCAGTCAAGCCGAGGCTTCCATCAGCCGTCGCTATGGTGGAACAGGCCTGGGGCTGGTG
>NZ_JAWRXI010000348.1:0-246 GCF_046535075.1 Brevibacillus sp. SIMBA_040 | reverse complement strand
CTGCAGGAAGACGCGTTTTCGACCTCGCGATGCATACTCGATCGACACAAACGAAGTGAGCCAGACGAGCAGGGCGTGGGCTCGGAAAAGTCCGTCCCGAAGCCAGAGGGACTCGGCGGTTTCACTAGGGTGGCGAATCGGGATTACCGTGATGTCGGTTCGATTCATTCGCTCTGCGATCGGATACCAAACCGCCAGCAAGCGGCACATGCCTACGTCATACAAGGCAGCTTCACGATAGCCGTC
>NZ_JAWRXI010000347.1:0-246 GCF_046535075.1 Brevibacillus sp. SIMBA_040 | reverse complement strand
ATCATGAGCACAGGTGACGAAATTGTCGTTCCTTCCAATACGTATATTGCATCTATTCTTGCCATTTCAGACAATGGTCTGGTTCCTATTTTGGTAGAACCTGATATTGACAATTATAATATTGATATTTCAAAAATTGAAGAAAAAATAACTTCAAAAACAAAAGGTATTTTAATTGTTCATTTGTATGGAAGAATCATTTTTTCAGAAGAACTACAACAATTAGCTCAAAAATATAGTCTAAAA
>NZ_JAWRXI010000346.1:0-246 GCF_046535075.1 Brevibacillus sp. SIMBA_040 | reverse complement strand
AGGCGTAATGGTCAAGCCGACGGCGATGATGCAGACGTCTCCAGCACGCTTCTAAACAATTTCGTTCTTCGCGCGGATATTACTCTGGACGGAAACAAGCTCACTCTTCAGATATTTCGGAAGGGCGAGGACGAACCGTGGCTGAATATCCGTGACCGTTACCCTAATAAAGTGGGAAAATTGTTTGGCGATATCCGATTTTTTCCTCGCAGAAAGGGGACATTCACGGGTATCGACGTCGATGGA
>NZ_JAWRXI010000345.1:0-246 GCF_046535075.1 Brevibacillus sp. SIMBA_040 | reverse complement strand
AGCGATGAGTCGGCTGACGGTGTGGTATTTCCCTGAGCCCTCCGTATCAAGTTGTTTAGTGGTTGTTCCGATTTTGTGCAATCCATTTTTTCTCGGAAATTTGACTTACCAATATGATGGGCCTGCGATGATTTTAGCGGTGGTCGCCGTTATTTACGCAATGACTTGTCGTGTTGAGCGTGCAAGCGTTCGAGGCTTGGTCGTGGCGTTGCTGATCGCTGTCACGTTCAGTCTCTACCAACTGAC
>NZ_JAWRXI010000344.1:0-247 GCF_046535075.1 Brevibacillus sp. SIMBA_040 | reverse complement strand
ACTGTGCCACGCATTCGTCGTCCTGCCGGAAGTCACGTCGATCAATATCCGATTGTGGGGCATTGGCGTGCCGCCCGTCGTGCTGGACGACGTTCGCGTGACGGGCGTCGAAGAAGGCATTCGATTCCTGGCCGCGCGTCCGCGTCGCATCATCAAGAAATGGGAGTCGCTTACTGCGCAAGGGCAGCGGCCCGTTGCGGCGAATTTGCTCCTCGCGAAGCATGCGTGCGCCCCGGCATGCGTCGTA
>NZ_JAWRXI010000343.1:0-247 GCF_046535075.1 Brevibacillus sp. SIMBA_040 | reverse complement strand
CTGGTTGCGCATGAGTTCGTCGTTCTGGTTACGGCTGCAGGGCCACTGAACGAGTTTCGCCTGGTGTCGGAAGGCAAGCGTTGCAATCACACCGTGGCAATGGAAAATGCGTGGGAAACCAATGACGGCGCGTTGGCTCGCGCGTGGACACTGGCCGGATATGGCATCGCTCGAAACACGATCTGGGACGCCGCAGCGGATATTCGCGCCGGCAAACTCCAGGTCGTTCTGCCGGACTGGATCGAAA